>JAVFAO010000139.1:0-15426 GCA_034002465.1 Myxococcota bacterium | reverse complement strand
CGCTGACCCGCAGCCGTAGGCTCCCGGTGGGGAGGTGCAAGACCGCAGGCAGCGCCCCGAGCAGTACCGTGTCGTCGTCTCCTTGCGGTCCAAGCAGCTCGATGCTGGCACCAGCCGGTTCTCCGCTCAGCTCGAGGGTTGCCAAGATCGGCTCGAGGACCGCCTCCAGCTTCTGTCGGTCTCCAGCGGCCAAGGTCAAGGTTTCGCTCTCGTAGTCGAGGTGTCCTGCCTGTTCGACGATGAATCGGTAGCTGCCCGGAGCCAGAGGCAACGACAAGGGCGTGGTCCCGAAGGCTCCGAGCTCCTTGCGGTCTACATAGACGGTGGCACCGGGAGGTGTGGACACGAGGTCAACCATGGCGAGCCGAGGCTGAACCCGCTCGAGGGCCCCTCGGATAGACTCTGTCTCCTCTGGAGATGCGTTGCGCGAAAACTCGAGGTAATAACGGTAGGCCTCGACATAGCGCCCCAGCTCTTCGTAACAACGGGCAATGTTGTAGACGACGTTGCGGTTGGGAGCGAGGCGATTGGAGGAGAAGAAGTAGGAGAGCGCCTCCTCGTAGCGCTTGCCGCGAAACGCTTCCGAGCCCAACACGAAGAGCACGTCCGCCTCATCGGCCACATTGCCGGAGTCCTGCGCCCAAGTCATCGAGGGCGTTGTTGCGAGGCTCAAGCAGAAGCTGAGCACGACGAGTATGAGCTGCAGTCTGTTCAAAGCCGTCCTCTCTGTGGTCGCCGGAGCAGCGTTGTGGGTCAACATTCTGTTCTCTCAGTATTCTCGAGCTGCCCCGCCGAATCACCCTCGACAGCCTTCCGCGAGAGGAGCCGAGCCGGGTCCGAGCGGACTCGCAATCCAGGCGACTTCAGTGGGCTCAGCCCTGTGGCCTGGGGCTGCTGTGCCACGTCCGATTCCGGAATGAGGCGCCGAGCCGTGAGGCATCGCTGCGCGCTGACCAGACTTTGGAGATGTCATGCGCCCTCGACACACGGACCCGCGCTTATCTTGGACGCAGGCCAGGATCGTCTTCTGGAGTTGAGTTCTCTTGCGGCTTGGGCTTTCGGCGCTTCTTCTCGAGCTCGATGCGCTTCGAAATCGAGGTCGCTTCGACGGGCCCTTGTTCGAAAGTCTGGGAAAGGTAGCCATCCTTCTCGAGAACGAATCGACGGGGTGGTTCGAGGCTCTCTGGGCTCAGCTCGAGGTCGAGCGGCGTAAGCCCCAAGAACTCGCCGTTTTCCATGACCTTGGCTTCACTTGGTTGCGATTCGAGGCGCAGCGTGATGACCGCCGGCGCGGCGAGCTCGGGCTCGAGGTCGGGTTGCGCAGGCTCGGGTGGGGGCCAGATGGGAGCGGCGTCGATGATGACGTCTGCTGTCTGGGTCGGCACAGCGGGCTCCTGGGTTGCCTGGTCGGCTGCAGGAGAGGTGTTGTCGCCGCGCAGGAAGACAAAGAGCAGCAGCCCGATGAGCGCGACGCTGAGCGCAGCGATGAGCAACCAGAGCCCCAGTTTATGCTTGGGTTTCGCGGCAGCCTGCTGTTGCTGCAGAGAGGCGAGGAAGGCCGCACTCGGGATCTGGGTGGAGCGCACCGTGCGGTTTCCTTCGTCACCGTGCATCCCGACCAGCGGTGTCGGGCCGGAGATGTTGTCGCTGATGCTGGCGTTGGCGTCGAGCAGCCGCAATGCATCATAGAACTCTTTGGCACTCGAAAAGCGCTCACTCACCTCCTTGTGAATGGCTTTCTGCAAGGTCGGCCCAATCTCGGAGAAGAGCAGCTTGGTGGGCAGCTCGACAGGTTTGGTCACCTGGTTGGCGAGCACTTCGAAGGCGGTATCACCGTCGATGGCAGGCTTGCCCACGAGCATCTCGTAGAGCATCAAACCCACGGAGTAGACGTCGGTCCAGGGGCCAATCTGCTTGTTGAAGATCTGCTCGGGGGCCATGTAGCGCGGCGTGCCAAAGCTCGAATGCCCCGTCTCCGTCAGGTTCTGCACGGCCTTGTTCTCGCCTTCGCCCAAGGCCTTGGCAATGCCGAAGTCGAGGATCTTGACGAAATCATCCTCAGCGCCAGACCGCATCAGCATGATGTTGCCAGGCTTGAGGTCGCGATGAACGATGAGCTGCTCGTGCGCGCTGACGAGGCCGGAGAGGATCTGCATGCAGATGCGCCGTGCTCGGGGAAAGTCGAGCTGGAGATTTTGCTTGAGCAGCTCAGAGAGCGTCAGCCCGCGCACGTACTCCATCGACATCCAGAGCAGACCCTGGTCTTCCCCGCAGTCATAGACGCGCACGATGTTGGGGTGCTCGAGGCGAACGGTAAGGTTGATCTCGCGGGTGAAGCGCTGTGGAAGATCTCCGGCAAACTCCTGATTTGGCTTCAAAATTTTGAGAGCGACCTCACGCCCTAGACGTCGATGAAGCGCACGGTAAACCGCGCCAAAACCACCCACCCCGATCTGCTCGAGGATGCTGTGGTCGGCAATGATCGCGCCGAGGCTGGGTAGGGTTGCGTGCACAGGGGATTGAGCCGCGATGGAGCGAACATCGTTCAAGAGCACCCTCCGCCGCGAGAAAGGTTTTGCTGATACTGTCGGAACAAGCTCACAAACATCTGAAGCTCAGAAAAACCGCCAACGAGAACCGCCCGGTCTTTCCGTCGAAACAGCAATCTCGCCACCATGAAGTGGGGGGAGCAGGCCAAGCGCCCAATCGACAAGAAGTTGCGCGCAAGTCGGCGCTCGAGAGCTACGACAAGCTTCAAACTAGCCCTGTTCAGGGGGGATGGTCAATCCTGGACCGCTCGAAAAAACACCTTCGCGGCCCAGAGAGCGAGGCCCAGCAGCCACAGGCCGCATCTGGGGCGCACTCGCTCGAGAGCTGCGACGTGTTCTGTCGTCTCTCGCTTTTCAAGCTTCCGCGACCTTCCAGACCTTGATGCCCTTTGCTCGAAAGTCGCCGCCGATGGGCGTAGACTGCGGCGCAGCCCGTTGCCGAGCGCCCCCATCGACGAGCAAGCGCTCCAAGCTCGGGCAGCAGGAGGCTTCATGTGGCTCTTCGCAGTCTTGGTGGGCGCGCTCGTGCTCGGCTACTTCGGGTATGGACGCTTCGTCGAGCGCCTCGTCCAGCCAGACCCCAATCGCCCAGTCCCCGCCTGCACCCGCGCCGATGGCATGGACTACGTCATCATGCCCACCTGGCGCGTGTACCTGGTGCAGCTGCTCAACATCGCAGGCCTCGGTCCGGTCTTTGGCCCCATCATGGGCGCCTTGTGGGGACCACAGGTGTTCTTGTGGATCGTGCTGGGTTCGATCTTGGGGGGAGCCGTTCATGACTTCCTCTCTGGCGTCATGTCCATGCGAAACGGCGGCGCTGGGTTGCCAGAGCTCATTGGCCAATATCTTGGCGCTCCAGCTCGACATGTGGCAACTTTCTTCATCCTCGTCTTGATGATCTTGGTGGGCACGGTCTTCGTCAAAGGTCCCGCCGCCCTGATCGCAGCGCTGCTCCCTCCCCAAACCCTCGAGTCGAGCTTGGGCCTCTCCTTTTCGAGCGCGATGCAGGCGCAGTGGGGAGGGCAGAGCGTGTGGCTGTGGCTCATCATGTTGGCGATCTTCGCCTACTATGTGGCGGCGACCATGCTCCCTGTGGACAAGCTCATCGGCCGGGTCTACCCGCTCTTTGCGCTCGCCTTGTTGGTCATGGTCGCCGGGCTGGGCCTGCGCTTGCTCAGCGGTGAGCTCGCCATGCCTCGCTTCACCCTCGACAACCTGCACCCGGCCCAGCTCCCAGCCTGGCCCGTCATCTTCGTCACCGTCTCCTGTGGCGCCATCAGCGGTTTCCATGCCACCCAGTCTCCGATGATGGCGCGCTGCCTAGGCAACGAGCGACACATGCGCGCCGTCTTCTATGGTGCCATGATCGTCGAGGCCCTCATTGCTGTCGTCTGGGCCTCCGCCGCCTCCGGCCACTACGGCGGCGTCGAAGGACTCGCCCAAGCCCTCGGACCCAAGCTCAACAACACCACCGTCGTCGTCCACACCGTATGCACCGAGCACCTCGGTCTGGTCGGCGGTGCCTTGGCCATCATTGGCGTGGTGGTCCTGCCCATCACCTCGGGAGACACGGCGTTTCGCGTCGCGAGGCTCATCGCCGCAGACTACCTGAAGCTCGATCAGGCCCGAGGCGCAAACCGATATCTCGTTGCATTACCAATGTTTGCTGCGTCATTGTTAGTGAATTTCATCCCATTCGGCATGATCTGGCGCTACTTTGGTTGGGCCAACCAGACACTCGCCGCCTTCACCCTTTGGGCGGCAGCACGCTTCCTCGCCCAGCGCACTCGCTTCTGGCCCATCGTGGCCCTGCCGGCGGCCTTCATGAGCGCCATGTGCACCACCTATCTCCTCGTCGAGAGCCGAACGAACGGAGGTCTGGGCCTCTCGTTGAGCCTCGGGACTGCCATCGGCGTCGCTGTTTCCATCGCCGCCCTTGTCCTCTTCATCGTCGCCCTGCCGCAGCGTCGGCTCGAGACCACCGAAACACGCCAGGATTGACAAGCAGCCAGCGCCAAGCCACCTTCGCCCGCTGCTGCACAGGCTGCGCAGCAACCCATACTCCTTCACGTTGGCTCGGGGCAGCGACCTGAACGCAGTCCCGCGCCTGCATGCCCCACTTTCCCACGCGCTGCTGCGCTTGACCCAAGCGAGGACACCTTGCTCGTCAGCCCCGCCATCGAAGAGAGCCTCGTCAACCGCTTGCGCAAGAACCTGCGCCGTCTGCAACCTTGGGCAAAGCGTGAGGGTATCAGCTGCTACCGCATCTACGATGCCGAAATCCCCGAGCTCCCACTGCTCATCGACCGCTACGAAGACGCGCTCTTGCTCTCCGCCAGAGAGGGGCGGGGTTTCCTGCGCGAGCATCCAGCTCCCGAGGAAGCGGCGCGCCATTGCGCACTGCGGGCAGCCGAGCTCTTGCACATCCCCCCAGGGCAAGTCTATCTCACTTTCCGAAGACGCCTTCCGGGAGGACTGCAGAAATGGGCAGCCGACGAGACACAAGCTGCTCCGTCCCAACAAGTTGGGGGAACAGGCCAAGCGCCCAATCAACAAGAAGTTGGGGGAACAGGCCAAGCGCCCAATCAACAAGAAGTTGGGAGAACAGGCCAAGCGCCCAATCAACAAGAAGGTGTCGGCGCACAACGCGCTTCCACCCAGGCCGCGACGGAGCTGAAGTCCACTCAGCATCTGGTGCGAGAGGGGGGACTGCGCTTTCTGGTGGAGCTTGGCACTCTCCTGGACACAGGGCTCTTTCTCGACCATCGACGTAGTCGCAAGCTGCTCGCCGAACGCAGCGCCAACAAGGACGTGCTCAACCTCTTTTCCTACACGGCCAGCTTCTCTGTCTACGCCGCCGCCGCAGGCGCGAAGAGCACCACCAGCGTCGATCTGTCACCGCGATATTCTGCCTGGGCACTGCAAAACTTCGCCATCAACGACATCCCAGCCAGCGACAAGGGCCTACGTCAGCCCTCCGAGCAGGGCCCATCCCATGTGGTCCACCAAGACGATGTGCTCGCCTTCGTCGAACGCGCCATCCTTCGCGGCGCACGCTACGACCTCATCATCGTCGACCCGCCGACATTCTCGAACAGCAAGCGCACACCAACCGTCTTCGATGTTCAGCGTGACCACACCAAGCTGCTGCTTCGCTTGCGAGAACTGTTGCGGCCAGAGGGTTCCATCTTCTTCTCCACCAACAAGCGAGGCTTCACCCTCTCCGAGACGCTATCCAGAGCATTCGGCGTCGAGTCCTGGACCGAGCGTAGCTCGGCCTTCGACTTCCCTAGCAAGCCTCACCGCTCCTGGATGCTGAGCTCTGTCGCGCAGCGCTGACGCTTTCGCTTGCCCACTATCCGTGCTTCATCGGGATGTTCAGCGCGACGCCAGAACCTCACGAAGCCCAGCGCCACCTAGGGGCGGCACGGGCACGCACGGCAAATGACTTGCCTTGCGGCGAATTTCGCGCTACAAGGCGCCTCGAAGAGGATTCGGGCACCGGACTCGCCCGAACCGAGTTGGAGTAGCACGTCATCATGGACGACCCTGGAAGTCGGGGCACCTTGGCAAGACGCGTCTCCCGTTGAGTTCTTCTCCGCGGGGACGCTCGCGGAGAAGCCATGAGCACCATCTGTTGCGACCCTCGTCGCATCTGGCCACTGTTTCTGCCCCTTGCTCGGGCCACCCTCTCCATCTCGACAGGGAGGGCTTGAAGCATGGCACAACACCGCATTTCGGCAGAGGAACTCGCCGAGCTCTGGCCCACCTTGCCAGCAGATGAGCAAGGAGACTGGTTCGAAACGCTCGAGCGCGACGAGGCGCGTTGGTTCTTCGTCAACTTGCAGGCGGCGGACCAAGCCGCGCTCATCTTGCGCCTGCCCCAAGGTGAGCGCGCCCTGTGGGTGCGGCTGCTCGCCCCCGACGACGCCGCCGACGTGCTGCAGGAGCTCGAGGAGGAGTCACAACGCCAAGAGCTGCTCAAGGCGATGGAGGACACCACGCGCCGAGAGGTCATCGCGCTGCTCGCCTATGCCGAAGACGACGCCGGTGGCTTGATGAGCCCTCGCTTCGCGCGCCTGCGTGCAGAGATGAGCGTCGACGAGGCGGTGGCCTATCTGCGCCGCCAAGCCTCCGGATTGCTGGAGACCATCTACTACGCCTACGTCTTGGACCATCAGCAGCACCTCTTGGGCGTGGTCTCGTTCCGCAATCTCTTCGCAGCCAAAGGCCACCTGCTGGTCTCCGAGGTCATGTCGCCCACGGTCATCTCTGTGCCTGAGACCATGGACCAAGAGAGCGTCGCTCTGGTGATCGCGCGCAACGACCTGATGGCAGTCCCGGTCGTCGCCGAGGACGGTACCATGCGCGGCATCATCACGGTCGACGACATCGTCGACGTCGTACAAGAAGAGGCCACCGAAGACATCCAGAAACTGGGTGGTATGGAGGCGCTCGATACCCCCTACCTGCACACCGGCATGCTCGAGATGATCAAGAAGCGCGGCGTCTGGCTCGCTGTGCTCTTCTTGGGAGAGCTGCTCACCACCAACGCCATGGGCGCCTTCGAGCATCAGATTGCTGGCGCGCTGGTGCTGGCGATGTTCATACCGCTGATCATCTCCAGCGGCGGCAATTCCGGTTCTCAGGCAGCGACCCTGGTGATCCGCGCCATGGCGCTGGGAGAGGTGCGCCTGCGCGACTGGGCAAAAGTGGTCAAACGAGAGATCTTCACTGGATTCGCGCTGGGCCTTCTCCTGGCCTTGCTTGGCCTTTTGCGGGTGGTGCTGGGCGAGGCGCTCTTTGGGTCCTTCGGCAGCCACTACTTTCTGATCTCGATCGCCGTGGCGACGAGCTTGATTGGGGTGGTCTGTTGGGGCACCTTCATCGGCTCGATGTTGCCGTTCATCATCCGGCGAGTCGGCGCCGATCCAGCGAGCGCAAGCGCCCCCTTCGTCGCCACCTTGGTGGATGTGGTGGGCATCATCATCTATTTCTCGGTGGCCAATTTGGTGCTCTCGGGGAGCGTCCTCTGAGCTGTGCTCGGACGTGGACGAAGGGCAGGGCAACCCCCCAGGCATCGCGCCAGTGGCTCAGCCGGCTGGGCTGGGACCATCGGCAGCGGCCTCTACGGGTAGCTTCAAGAGCGTCCGCCCGATGACGAAGCTGAGCACCGCTGCGAAGGCGGAAGCGCTCAGGATGGCAAGCTTCGAGGTCTCGAGGATGTCACAGGGAGGGTAGGCAAGGTTGGCGATGAAGATGGCCATGGTGAATCCAATCCCAGCCACCACGCCCACAAACGCCACCTGAGTCCAGGTGACACCGCTCGGTCTGTGCGCCAAACCGAAGCGAACCGCCAGCCAAGAGAGCGCAAAGACACCGATGGGCTTCCCCAACGCAAGGCCCAAGGCGACACCGAAGAATACCCTCGTACCTACGCCATCCAGACTGGCGTTACCCAGGGGAACCCCAGCATTGGCGAGGGCGAAGACGGGCATGATGAAGTACGAAACCCACCCGTGCAGGCCGTGGATGAGTCGATCGACAGGGGATACACTCTCGCGGCTTATGGTCTCGAGCGCACGCAAACGTCGCTTCAGCGAACGGTGGTCTTTGGGGTCGAAAGCGAAGAGCTCAGGTTGCTCCGCCAGTTTTTTGGTATCAAACCACGCACGCACTGGCGTCATCATGCCGATGATGACGCCCGCGAGGGTGGGATGAATTCCGGCCATGTAGGTACCAGACCACACCATCACCGCTGGGACAGCGTAGAGCATCTGGTTGCGAGCCCCAACCCATTGCAGTAGCAAAGTCAACAGAATACCCGAAGCCAGCACACCAAAGCCAAGCGCGCCTAGCTCGCTCGAATAGAAGATGGCGATGACGATGATCGCGCCCACGTCATCGATCACAGCAAGAGCTAGAAGGAGAATACGAAGGGGAGGAGGGACGCGCTTCCCCAAAAGAGACAAGACCCCAACGGCGAACGCGATGTCGGTCGCCATCGGAATACCCCAACCATCTGAGGAGGGCAGCCCTGCGTTGAGCGAGATGAAGATGAGCGCCGGGGCGAGCATGCCTCCGAGGGCAGCGACCAAGGGGAGGGCTGCCCGTTTCAGGGTGCTCAACTCGCCGGAGTGGATCTCTTTTCGAATCTCGAGTCCAACGACGAAAAAGAAGATGGTCATCAGGCCGTCGTTGATCCAGAAGTGCAGCTCGCGCTCGAAACCGAAAGAGCCCACATGTAAGCCTATGGGCGTATGCCACAGGTCTACGTAACTCTGAGCAAAAGGCGAGTTTGCCCAGAGCAGCGCGATGGCAGCGGCAACGATCAGCATGATGCCGCTGGCCGCTTCGGTCGAGAAGAAACCCTGCAGGGGCTTGGTGGAGGCGGAGACCAGTTTTCGCGCTGGAGACCAAGAGCCAGGGGGCTCTACTGGTGGTAGCGGTGTGCTTGACTGAGCCAAATCTCAATTCCCTGAGTGAAGGCGCGCTGCTGCGCGCAGAAAGTGTTGTGACGACCGAGGTGTCGGCTGGAAAAGCCAGTTGTGCCCACCAAGAGAGTCCTGGAGCTCCGAGCGCACACATGCCGCGAGCTGTCGAGGCGTCGCGCGAGACTTGCGCGAATTCGACGTTGGCATGAAAGTGCTCCCGCGCTTCCTAGGCTGGAATGCGCTCGAGAAATCAGCGACGAGCAAGCAGGTGCACTCGCTTCTCGTGCGAAAGCAGACGATGGGCGCGGACAAGAAACGGTAAACATGTCTACGGGATTGCTTGAGGAGCTTCCATGAGCGAATTCAATCTACCCCTGCGCGAGCCTGCCAAACTGCCAGACTTCGTCTCGGCCTTGCCGCATGATGGTGAGCATGCTCTGGCCATCTTCGATGCAGATGGGACCTTGTGGCGTAACGACGTCGCCGACGACTTTACGACCTGGATGATACGCAGCGGCCGCATCGATGGTTCGAGATGGAGTGAGTATTTGCAGATCTATCGCGATGATCACGCGGCAGGCTGTCGCTTCCTGCTGAGTCTCTACACGGGGTTGACACAGGCACAGCTGCACGAGGGGATCTGGTACTGGTGGCGCGAGCTCGCCCAGCGCGCCTGGGTTGTGGAGGTGCTCGAAGCCATGTACTGGCTCGCTGAGCACCGCTACCGGATCTGGGTGGTCACCGGCTCCCCCACGGACACGATGTTGCCGCTCAAGGACTTTCTGCCTGTCGACGAGGTCGTGGGCATGGACTTCGAGCTCGACCCTACGGGCAGGATCACTGGCAAGCACGCGGGGATCTCCTGTGCTGACGCGGGCAAGGCCGAGAAGGTCAAGCTGCTTTGGGGAGAGAGGCCCATCCTGTTTTCGGCGGGAAACGGTAAGCTCGACACGGCGATGATCATGCTCTCCACCGGTGTGCGTTGGAGCGTGTACCCCAATCCGTCCTTCCATGAGCTGAGCCAGGCGCAGGGCTGGCACATTCTGCCTCGACCTGCGGACTTCATCGAAGAGTCCAAGCTCGCCTGAGGAGGGTGTCATGCGGGTCGCTATGTTCACTGCGGGCACCATCGGCATGGGACATGTCATGCACGGCTACGCTATGCATCGTGCTCTGAAACGCAATGGATTCAAAGGAGAATTTGCGCTATTCGGCACCCCTGCCAAGTATGCTGCAGTGCGCGACCTGCCCTTCGCCCACCATGTCATCGAGCTCCCCCGCGCCGAGCTGGTTTCCCCTACGCTTGCCCCGCAAAGCGCCATCGCCAGAGCGTTGGCCGATTGGCGACCAGATCTCTTGCTGGTCGACATGTTCTGGGCACCTTTGCACTACATTCTCGACGACCTGGACGTCGAGAGTTGGTTGCTGATCCGCATGTGTCCGCCCGTCTGGCTCGTCGGCAAAGATGGCGTCTTTCTTCGCCCTGAGCAGTATCGGCGCATCATCGCCACCGAAGCCATCAGCCACCCCGTGTTGACCGACCGACTCGAACCGCTGGTGGTCTCCAACCCCGAAGACTGCCAGCCTCCCCACGCCCTCAAAGCGCGGCTCGGTGTCCCAGCGAATCGCGAGCTCGGTGTGGTGGTGCACGGTGGCATCCTCGAGGAAATCGAGAAGCTCGATCCAGGTTTTCAACACATGGAGATGCGCCGATTCGACGGCAACGACTCCAACTCCCCCTTTCCTGCCTCAGACTGGTTGGGAGGTGCAGACCACATCTTCATGGCCGGAGGATACAACGCCGTGTGGGAGGCGGTCTGGCTCGGCTATGCAGACCGCACACATTGGCAAGGCTTCCGGCGTCCCATCGACCACCAGGGCTGGCGGGTGCGGGTTGCGCGTGAGTTGGGAATGAAGGAAAACGGAGCCGATCGTTTGGCGCGCTGGATCATGGCTGCTTGAGCTGGCACTCGAAGCCCAATCAATGCTTGCAAAGGCGAAACATCGGGCTACGATGATAGGGCGAGCGCACGAACGCAGTCAGCCAACCGGCCGGTCGGCGTTCCCCCGCCCCAGGCAGGCGACCTCGGGGGGGGCTACGGGCATCCCTTTGCGAGGGTGGCATGAACCAACAGCTCAGCCTCTGGATGGCTTTCGTTAGCTGGCTCCTTGCAGCTTGTACCTTCTCGAGCACCCCCCTGGACCAGGTCTGTCTCAATGACAACGACTGCCCCAACGGTAGCTGCATCGAAAATCGCTGTGCAGCAAAGGTCCAAGACCTGCAACCAGAACTCGAACCGAGCTGCTCACCTGAGTGTTCGCAGAACGAGCAGTGCTGCCCTACTGAAGATGGCACCCTACGCTGTGTCGCCCTCGATGATCCTGAGCACTGCGGAAGCTGTGAGCAACGCTGCCCGACAGGTCGTTCGAGCTGTGTCGACGGGCTCTGCGTCTGCGACTTTGGCTGGGCGAGCTGTGGTGACGATGCCCTCTGCCAGAGCTCCACGCAGTCTAGCCCAGAGCACTGCGGTGCCTGTGACGAAGCCTGCCCGAACTACGAGGGACACCCCAGCGAGAGCTGCGTCATCGGGCAGTGCACCTGCCTGCAGGACGTCTGTGTGCCAGGCTGGAGTTGCTGTCCCGAGCACGAGGGTTGCACCGACCTCAACACCAACCCCAAGAGCTGCGGTGCCTGCGGTGTGGAGTGCCGACTGGGCGAGGTCTGTGTCGACGGCGTCTGCCGCTGTGGTTCCGGCGAAGCCTGCGACCCTGGCTTCAAATGCTGCGGTGCAGATGGCTGCCAAGAGGCTTGCCCCTGCGGAGAGTACATCTGTAGTGAAGAGGCACTCTGCTGTGGCGGCGCGGAGGAGAAGCCGCATTGTGCCGAGGTGCTGGTCGACCCATCGAATTGCGGGCTCTGCGGCAATAGCTGCCGTGAGGACCAAGTCTGCGCCCAGGGCGTCTGCGCTTGTGCGGCAGGGTTGACCGAGTGTGATGGCGCTTGCGTCGATCGGCGCGACGACATGAAGAACTGTGGTCAGTGTGGTGTCAATTGCGAGGCATTGGCGAAGAACGGAAAAGCCGTGGCCTGTGTCGCAGGGAGCTGCGTCATCGAGTGTGAGACAGCATGGCTCGATTGCACCACACACCCTGGCTGCGAAACCCCTAGAGATTCAGCCAACTGCCAGGACTGTGGACAGGCGTGCGACGCTCCCACGGTGTGTCGGCTCGAGCTCGATCCCCCCGGCTGTGCCTGTCCTGCAGGAACCCGTCGCTGCGAAGGGCAGTGCATCGCTTCGGAGCAGTGCTGCACCGACGCAGACTGCGCCATCTCTGGCTCGCCGGTGGTTCCAGTGTGCGAGGCAGGCCAGTGTAACTGCCCTGCAGGCTCTCGGGACTGTGGTGCCTATTGCGCACCGGAGGGAGCATGCTGCGCGAACAGTGACTGCCCCACAGGACAAGTCTGTCAATCGGGCAGCTGTGTCTGCCCTGCCGGCAAAGTCTGGTGCCAGAATGTTCAACAGTGCCGAGATTGCTGCACCAGCGCCGACTGTCCCGGAGGCAAGACCTGTAACATCGCCTTGGGCACCTGCGCTTGTACCGGCGGAACCATTTGGTGCGGCAACGCCTGCGTGAGCTGCAGCTATCCCCGCGCGTGCGTCAACGGCAGCTGCGCTTGCGATCCTTCGACCCGGACGTGTGAAGATGGCAGCTGCGCAGTTTATCCTAGCTGCTGTGCTGGCGAGCGGCGCTGTGGTGAAAACTGCGTCACAGGGAACTGCTGCACCAACTTGGACTGTCTGTTGAAGTCCGGTTCCATCTGCAGCTACAACAACTGCCAATGTCCGCCCGGTTGGGCAGATTGCGGAAACCGCTGTGTCGGCAACGACAAGTGTTGCTCCGATGGCAACTGCGTCGAAGGCACCTGCATGCTCGACGGAAGCTGCTACTGCGGTCCAGGCCAGGAATACTGCTCACACTTCAAGAACTGCCAACCCGTCGCTGACTGCTGCTGGAATGCCGACTGCGGCGAGGGCATCTGCGGCGGACCGTCGATTCAGGCACCAGACGACCACCACAACTGCTACTGCCCAGTCGGTAAACACTTCTGTCCCTACGACAAGCGCTGCTACAACGACCCGAACCAATGTGCCTCAGGCACCTGAGTTCTTGTTGATTGGACGCTTGGCCTGTTCCCCGAACTTCTTGTTGATTGGACGCCTGGCCTGTTCCCCCAAGTTCTTCATTGGGCTGCCGCCCGCACTGTGAGCTCGCAATCCTAATGCAGCACGCTCTTGACGGTCGCGCTGCTCTGGGGCAAGCTCACTGCGGTTGCTGCCGGGGTGGCGAAATCGGTAGACGCAGGAGACTTAAAATCTCCGATCGAAAGATGTGCGGGTTCGAGTCCCGCCCCCGGTATTGCTTGGCCACTTTTGGGCTCGGTTCACAGAGCCCCACCTTCATCGTCTATTCCCTCAAAGCACCCAAGTGTGTCGCGACCTCCTGTCGATTGGCCACTCGGTCTGTCCCCCAAAGTCGATGCACGCGCGATGTTGGTCCGAACCTGCTTTGCGCTACGACCACCCATTTGGCGAAGAAACGCCTCCACATGCGCGCGGTGGCTGAGGCCGCTGCGAGGGCACTGCAGCTCGGGAGGAAAGCTCCAGCCGCGTCTTCTCGCATACGATGCGATCTCCTCCGCAGGGCAGTCGAGCAGAGGCCGGATGATGGTCATCAAGCCGCCGAAGAAAGGCCTCATCGGGCTCAAGCCCTCCAGAGTACCGCGGTACAATAGGTTGAGCAGCGCCGTCGCCGACACATCATCGGCGTGGTGGCCGAGCGCAAGCTTCGTGCAGCCCTGGCGGACTGCTGCCTCGAACAGAGCCTTTCGGCGCATTCTCGCGCAACGCAGACAGTCTTCGTTCCAGCCAGGGTGCAGATCTGCAGGGCTCGGAGAGACAATCTCGTAGTCCAATCCCGTCGTGAGCAGATGCGCTTCGACCATCTGCCTGAGGTCTGGTAGCCCCGCTTGGTGGCCGTCGACATGCAGCGCCACCAGCTGATAGCTGCGTTCCACGTTGGCCTCACGCGGCCCCAAGCCCACACCACGACTGAGCAAGTCGAGCAGCGTGAGGCTGTCCTTGCCACCGGAGATGCCAACCGCGACGCGCTCGCCAGGCTCAATCATGGCGTGTCGTCGAACACTTCGACACATTTTGCGGTGCAGATAGGTGTCGGCAGCTACTCCCGTCCTCTTGGCGCTCATGAAAGACACTCCACAGTCAGCGATGGGCACACATCTTCGCGAGAATCGCAGGATTTGTCGCTCTCGGGAGCGTGGCGAGAGAGCGTGCCCGAACGCCATCACGACGCGCTGCGCAGCAATGAATCATGCGGTGACGGCACATTGACGGTTTCTTGTCGATGGGGCGCTTGGCCTGTTAGCCCAAGTTGTGGATTCTGCATTTGGAGCGTTTTGTAGATTGGACGCTTGGCCTGTTCCCCTAAGTTGTTGCGTGCCATCCCTGGCACGCACCCTTCGGGCTGCCTTCGCAGCGAGTCTCCGCCTCCTGGCTTCGACTTCTTGACGAGAGCGCTCGGGCCACTAGCGCTCGTATTCCGCCAGTTGACCAGTGGCCAGCAAGGTAGCGACGGTCCGGGCCGCTTCATCCAGGCTATGCCTCCCAGGATACCCAGCCATTGCAACGACCCAGGCCTGTCGTCGATGCGGATCGGAGATAAACACGGTGTCGCTGTACCAGCCCTCGGAGTAGCCCGGCTTCGAGTAGAACTGAACATCACCATCGGCGAAGACGGCGGAGAAGGCGTCGACCACCTCATTGCCTCGCGCGCGCTCGGCCCTGAGCGCTCGACGCAAGATGGCGAGGGAATCCGGTGAGAGCTCGAAGCTTTGGTGCTGAGGCAGGTACTCTTGCAGCATCACTCGCCGCATCGCCTCGGCGAGGTCTTGCAACGTGGTACAAGCCGCGCGAGAGCAGAAGGGTGCGTAGCTCCCTGAGCTCGCTTCTCGCAGCGCGCTGCGCTTTCCCTCAGAGAAGCTGATGGCGGGCGCGTTGCGGAAGGACGCCGATTCTCCGAGCTTGAGCCACTCGCTCTGCTCGTAGGCGCGGCTCAGCGCGCTGTTCCGAATCCCATTGCGCTCATTGAGAAAAGCGCCATTGAGTCGGTCGAATCCGGCGAGCTGTACGAGGCGATTGTAGGCGAGGTTGTCGCTTTTCACGATGGCGGCGTCGAGCAGCTCCTTGACGCTGTGCGTTCGGCTGCGCTTGCCTTGGAAGGTGACCTGTGCTGCCGGAGAAAAGCCTTGCTCGTCGATGCGTTGCAGGGCTGCAATGGCCGCAAAGAGCTTGACTGTCGATGCGGGGTTCCAGCCCTCGACATCATCAGAGCTGCCTTTCCAATCGAAGGCCCGCTCTCTGACG
>JAVFAO010000138.1:0-15445 GCA_034002465.1 Myxococcota bacterium | reverse complement strand
CGATTGTGGGGCTCTGCCCCACACCCCGCCAAAGGGCCGCGCCCTTTGGAATCCCTTTGATTTCGAGTTATTGCTGGCGCACCTCAAAACGAGCACGCGCATTCACAGCACCGCGGCGAGCTCCTGCGTCAACAACAGATAGAGCCCGGCAAGAGAAGCGTAGTGAGCAGCCCGCTCACTCGGCTGTATCCACTCGAGCCCAAGCCGCGGCCAGGGCTGCGCGCCTTTCATCCCCCGAGCACCAGCCAGCGCCTCGCTCAACCCATAGAGCGCCGCCAGGCTCGGCTCATGCGCCCACAAGCCAATGGGCTCACCCACAATGTCCGCACACAGCTGCCCGAGCTCGCTCGACCAGGGCTCACCCAGAGCCAGCCGCAACGGCCCCAAGTCCAATGGACTCGAATGACGCCACAGCCGCAGCTGCATCAACACGCCTTCAAAGATCGCGCGCAGCAGATGCACCACCGTGTGGCCCGCGTGCATACCCAGCAGCACCCCATGCGTCGGACTCACCAAGAATCGAAGGCCGTCGCTACCCACCGGCACCACGCTGAGCATCTTCCCAGTGATTCGCCCCCTCTCCCCCACCAACTCGGCAAGCGCCGCCATCGGTGCAGTGAACAGCGCCGCATCTGGATGCATCAAGCCGCCCACGGTTTCCAAGCGATAGCTGCGCCGCCGCTTGGCAACACCCGCAATCGACTGCAACGCTGGGGCGAAATGCACGCGCAGACGCTCATTCTCCTGCGCTTCGGTCAAGCGCGCTGCTGACTCGCTCTGCGCATCGGCGTCAGCCGAGCGCTCCGCTCTGCCCTGCTCCACCCCTGTCGTCGCAGCAAGGTCCCGCTCCTGCTCGCTGGTCGCGTCGACGTCCTGCTCGTTCGCAGCCGAAGCGTAGGAAAACTGCAGTCCTGAGAGCGCCTCCGGTGGACCACTCCAGCCCACCGACAAGGCATCGGACAAGTGGGCAACCCAGCTCGTCGGGCTGCCCCCAAAGGCCTCGAAGAGCCCTGCCAAAGGATCGCTGCTCACAAACACCGGCAGCCCCGACGGCCACCCCACACCTCGAGCGAAGGCCGCGTTGAGCCGCCCCACGCTCTCACAGGGAGCTTGCCATTCGGGCACTCGCGATGGCTCCAAGCCCACCGCGCGCCAGCCCTCCTCATCGCTCTCCTTGGTCGGCAACCACAACGGTCGGTTCGCCACCGCATCAAGCTGCACCCCGCACAGCTCGCTGACCAGCCATGAGCCCAAGGTCCCCATCGACGGCGTGTGCTGGGACAAGTCTGGGTCACGATAGGCGAGCCTTCGCCACACGCTGTTGCGATAGCGGTGCTGCTCGACGAAGCTCGGCACCTCGCGCGCAGGGATGGGCAAACCATCTCCAAAGAGCATGGGGGTCAGTGCATCTTCGGAGTGGAAGAAATGACACCCCGCTCGCTCGCTGCACAGCAAGAGCCCAACCACAGCATCTGCATGGGCTGCACTCTCGACGAAGAGCTGCGTGAGGGCAGCGCGCAAGGCCGGCAGCTCGAGCGCCATGAAGCCATGGAAATGCTGTGGCTGCGGATGCTCGACGCGAGAATACTCGACGATCTGCCCATCGAGCCCCACCAAGAGGAGGGCCGAGGCACTGCGCCCGAGCATCAACGAAGCCAAGATTTCCGGCTCTCCAGAAGACGAGTTGGAGCCCTTCTGCAGCTCAACTCGCGGCGAATCTGATGTACTCATCGCTCGTCCTGCACTCGCTCAGCCTGAGATGGTCGGAATCGACACATCTCCCACAGCCTAGAGCATGCTCCTGCCACGCTCTGCTGCCAAGCGCCACACCTGGATTCTCATCAGAAGCGATACGTTTGTCGAACTTCCTCGGCGAGGGCATCGAGCGCGCTGAGCCCCCCATCAGAGGGCACATTCTGCATCTCGAAGTCGACATCGGGTGTGAAGAGGGGTGTGAAGAGCCAGTCTTCGAAAACCAAGGAGTCCAGCTCGAGGTAGCTCTCGGGCTCGCAGAAACAAGGCTCCTCAGGGCACCAGCAGGGGTCCTCGGTGACAACGAAGAGCTGCGCGTCCTGAGCCAGCAAGGGCCCATCGAAGAGCAGGCCCATGTCGAGAGAAACCTCAGGCAGGCTGCCAGAGAGCGTCACACGTTCACCCTCGAGCGCCCGCTGCAGGTCATCGAGCATCGTGCGCATACTCTCTCGCTCGCTGCTGCTGATTTCTGACCACACGATGGAGCCCAGCTCTCCTCGCACTTCCTCCTGAGGCCCCGACTCGAGCGCGATGAGCAGCGCATCCACGGCCTCGCTGGCGAGCAAACGCGCGTTCTCGAGATGCTGCGGTGCGGTGGGAGCGAGGGCTCGCCACAGCCCCTGGTTGAGCAAGTCGGCGAGCGCACTGGGGTCGAGCGCCCGACCCTCTTCGTCGAGACCAGTGAGCAGCATGCGCAACGGAATGGGGTAATCGTACGCCAGCGTGAACTGCGTCAGACTTCGAAACCCGAGAAGCACGGCACGAAGCACCTGCAAATCCGAGGCGCGGAAATGGAACTCGACGCCCAGAGCGAGGCTACCGGCGGGGATGCTGAAATGCTGCACCCCTTGCTCCAAGGCCGCCTGCAACTGCGTCTCGAGCTCGGCCATCTCAGCGTCGAGCAAGAGCACACCTGGTCGAAGCTCCTCGTGGGTGGCCGTGAGCGGGATCGAGGCGAAGAGCTGCTCCGGTCCGGCTTCCAACGCGGCCCGCTCCCAAGGCAGCGCGTCCATCATGCGCTCCTCCACGAGATCCGTGGTCGCACCCTGAGCGAAGAGCTGAAAAAGCCCCTGACGAGAATACAGCATCGACTCTGCATCCAAGGGAAGCTTGTGGGGCTCGGCCCCCAGCGCCATCAGGATTCTCGTGCTCCCCTCGTGCTCGGGTAGGAGCAACAGCCGACACAACACCTCGCCCACCATCGCCGACGGTCGATTCGGACCGCCATCAGAAGTCGATGAATACAAATGGAGGGCCTCGTGCACGCGCCCATCAGAGAAAGCAAGCTGTGCGCTGACGTATTCGGATTCATCCACGAATCCGCCCTCTGCATCAAACCCTGCGCAAGCGGGGGTCACCGCGAGGAGCGCGACCAGCAACGCCAGGCCACACCAAGACTGCTTGGCAACCGTACTCAGAATTCGTTCGCTGCGATGGATGTTGGACGAGCCAGCGCTGTGATGACCATTCGCGGACGTCATGGGACCTCCTCGATGCGATCAGTCTAGCAGAAGGCGGGCCAAGTTCAAAATGGCGTCTCGAACCATGAAGGGAGCGCGTCCTCGGGAGAGAGTCGGCCTCGGAGCGCTGGGCGAAGCCGCAGCGTCCGGTCGATTTCGACCAGCGACGAGCGTGGACTGCAGTCCCAACCATGGATGATGCCTACTCCACCTCTGTGGATGAAGGCGGCGCAATTGCTGCTTCAGGAGCAAGCACTCAGCCACCTACGGCATGGCCTGCAGCGCTTGGGTCAAGGCCAAGCGCATTTCGCCTGCTGACTGATAGCGCTCGGCCGCCGCCTTGGACAAGGCCTTGTTGAGGACCTCGGCCAGTGCCGGGTCGAGGCCATCGGGCATCGGGGGCACGTAGGTGATCTGTCGTCGCAAGGTCTCGATGAAGCTCGCCCCAGCGATGGCAACCTGCGCCGTGAGCATCTCCCACGCGATCAAAGCGAGGGCATAGATGTCGGTCCAAGCCCCCACCTTTCCGCCAGTGACCAGCTCGGGAGCCATGTAGTTGGGGGTACCGCAGGCCTCGTTGTTGAGGGTCAGCCGCTCCACCGTCTCGGCGCGCTCACCCACGATCTTGGCGATGCCAAAGTCGAGCACGCGGATGCGGACGCGTCCATCGCTCGAGCTCTGCAGAAAGATGTTCTCGGGCTTCAGATCACGGTGAATGATGTCATGGGCATGCGCTTCCTCGAGGGCAAGCAGGACCTGGATGGTGACCATCGCTGCGCCCTTTGGGGAGAGCGCGCCGAGGCGCAGACGCGCGCCGAGGTCCTCGCCATCGAGGTATTCCATCACGTAGTAGAGACAACCGTCGGAGAAGCCCGAGTCGAAGACCGAGATGATGTTGGGGTGAGTGAGCTCACGAATGACCATGATCTCGCGCTCGAAGCGCCTGACCACGGCGTCACTGGTCGCTGCAGAAGGCAACAGGCACTTGACGGCAACCCCCTCGGAGCTGGTCAAATCGAAGGCATGATAGACGACGCCGTAGGTGCCACTGCTGACCTTCTCGCCAATGCGATACTTGCTGTTCAGGATCTGCCCAGACTCTGGAAGACGCAGCCTGATCCTGTTTCCCGTCGACGCCACTGCTCCTCCCCCAAGACCGCGCAGCTCGTGTCTATCGAGCGCGTACTCTGAATGTACGGCGGCGCATCATTCGCGGTCAAGGCGAGAATGCGCCGATCACAGGGCTTGACGGACGCCACGAGAACCTCTACAGCGCAGCGGTCTGGGCGTTTTCGCCCCCTAGCCGAGATTCGACTATGCATATCGCATTTCTCTACCCTCGCTTCGAACGACACGCGCAATCCAACCCCAGCCTGCTCGAGTTCGTGCCCGCCAACGAGTACATGGGCTCGCCTAGCTTGGGCATCGCGTCCATCGCAGCGTGTACCCCTGCAGAACACACGCAGAGCTTCCATGACGACCGCGTCAGCCCAGTAGACGCCGCCTTTCCAGAGGCCGACCTGTACGCCATTTCTTTTTTCACCGCAGCTGCAGAACGCGCCTTCGCGCTCGCCGATGCCTTGCGCGCGCAGGGCAAGACCGTGGTGGCCGGAGGTATCTTCCCCTCGATGATGCCAGAGGACACGGCGCAACACTTCGATGCCGTGGTCATCGGCGAAGGCGAGCGCGTGTGGCCCACGCTGCTGCAAGATTTTGCCAAAGGGCAACTCGCCCCACGCTATGAAGACGGTGTAGGGTCTCTGGACGAGCTACCGCCCCCTCTCGTCGATCTGTACATGGACGCCGAGAAGGTGGTGATTGACGATTACCCGCTGCAGCTCTCGCGCGGCTGTCCCCTGAATTGCAACGCCTGCGCCTTGCCAGGCGTCATGGGCAAACGCACTCGTTTCTTTCCTGAAGACACGGTCTGGACCACATTGATGGCCTTCAGCGCACGTGGCAAACGCTGCAATCTCACCGAGGACACTTCGTTTTTGCCCATGCCTGCGATGCGTCGTCGATTCCGCTCGCTTCTGCAGCGCATCGCCGATCACCGCGCCGAATACGGTGATGAGAAGCCCGTCAGCATCAGCTACGTGGGCACCTCCATGCCGCTGCTGCTCAACCTCGACCCCACTTTCTTCGACCTGCTCAAGCGCGCTGGCGTCTTCCGATTCTACCTCGTCGGCGGCTTCGATCCGGTCACCATTGGTGCCTTCGGACCCGGTGACCCTGAACAGCTCGAACGCGCCGAGCGCTGCGTGAAGCTCTGCTACGACCACGGCATCGAGCCCTACGTCTCCTTCCTCGTCGGCAACGACACCGACGACGAGGGCACCTTCGACCGCATGCTCGAGTTCTCGAACCGCAGCAAAATTCGCATCGCCGAGTTCGCCATCGCCACGCCCTATCCAGGTACTCCGGTGTGGCACAAACTCGTCGCTGAAGACCGACTCCTGCACCGTCGCTGGACCAAATACAACGACGCCAATGTGGTCTTCCGCCCGAAAAACATGAGCCCCGAACGGCTACACGAAGGCTACCTCTATCTCTGGCGCGAGTTCTATCGCAGCCGCCAAGACCTCAAAGACGCCGACTACGAGCTGCGCACAGTTCAGTTCTAAGTGTTTGTTTTTAGGGGATTTTGTTAGTGAGGCTCAGTCCCTGTCGTGAAGCGCTGTTCAGTGATGGTTCCACCCGTCACATGCATGATGGGGGTTTCTGAGAAATGTCGGGCTCTGCCCCACACCCCGCCAAAGGGCTGCACCCTTTGGAATCCCATTTCTTGTTCATTGGGCGCTTGGCCTGTTTCCCCAACTTCTTGTCGATTGGGCCCTTGCCCTAGGGATGAACATGACGCCGACGCGGCGACCTCGTCGCCCTACATCATCGCCAAAATCGAAGCCTTCAGCCCCGCCGCCCCCTCGCCCTGAGTCTCCAAAAGAAGGCGAGCGAGGAGGGCTCCACTTCGAGCCAAGTCATCGCGTCATGCGCCTGGCTGCAGGGGTCTCGGACCGATTGCGACGCGGTCACCCCTGGGTCTACAGCAGCAAGCTCGCCTTCGAGGCCGAACAGCCTTCGCGCATCGTCGAGCTGCGGGACCCCCGAAACCGCCCCATCGGCCACGCCCTCTTCGATCCCACCTCTGCCATCGCCCTGCGCCTCATCTCCCGCCCCGCAGAGCCGCCACCTGGCCCCGAGCTCTGGCTCGATCGATTCAGGCGTGCGCTGCGCCTGCGGCGACAGCTCTTTGATGACAAGCGCACCAACGCGTACCGGCTCTGTAACGGCGAAGGCGACGGACTCCCAGGCGTCGTGGTCGACCGCTACGCTGATCACTTGGTGCTCAAACTCGACACCGCCGCCTGGTTGCCCTATCTGGACGAGCTCTGCGTCGCTCTTCGCCAGACCCTCCCAGTAGCCCATGGCTGGTTTCGAGGCGTTCGTGGACGCAGCAAGGCAGGCAACGACAGCCTGCAAGCCGAAGCCAGGCCACTCTGGGGCAAGCCACCAGAGCAGACCGTAGAGGTGCTCGAGAATGGGATGCGCCTGCTCGCCGACCTGCGGCGTGGCCAAAAGACAGGGCTCTTCCTTGATCAACGCGACAACCGATGGCTGCTGCGCTCGCTTTCCACGGGCTTACGGGTGCTCAACCTGTTCAGCTACACTGCAGCCTTCTCTCTGGCCGCAGCGCTGGGCGGGGCACGCCGCACCTGCTCGGTCGACATTGCTGCAGCAGCGCTGGAGCTGGCCAAGCAATCGTTTCTCCTCAACGGCGTCGCACCCGAGCGACACGATTTCATCGCAGCCGATGTCTTCGACTATCTGGCGCAGACGCGCGAAGAGGCGCCCTTCGACCTGGTCATCGTCGACCCCCCCAGCATGGCTCCAAACCAGGCCGCGCTGCCCAACGCCAAGCGCGCCTACGTGAGCCTCAACGCCGCCGCCTTGGGGCGAGTGGAGCCTCGCGGTCTGCTCGCTTCGGCGTCCTGCTCGAGTCACGTCGATCGGGCCCTCTTCCTCGAGCTGCTCGGCGAGTCGGCGCGTGTCGCAAAACGCCGCTTGACCCTGCTCGAGCTGCGCGAGCAGCCCGCCGATCACCCAAGCTTGCTGGCCTTTCCCGAAGGACGCTATCTGCAATTTGCGTTGTTTCGGGTTGAGTGACGCGAGCGCAGCGCAAGCAACACCCTGTCTCGACACCGCGGCTTCTGCTAGGCTGAATAGCGGTCGTCGGGCTGCGTCGTTAGCGTGTCGGTACCGCGAGGCAATTCGACGGAAGTACGGCACGGCTTCTGCCTTCTTTTGACGCAGCACGGTATTGAAAGCGAGTGAAGCGAGGCGCGAGTCAGCGTCTGTCCCGTGCGCCCCGATGCGCACGAGCAGCGCTGCGAGGGTCTCGCGAGAGCGAGCGAAATCTTGAACGCGTGCGCCATGGGTGAGAAGGGTTCGAGCTGGCGTGGAGGCGGAGATGGGTTGGCAAACAAGGGCAAGCGAAGGGCGGGCGCATACCCGCGCTCCGGGATTTCTTCGATTCTTTCGCCACTTTGCGCTCATTGCCTGCACCTCGCTGTGCTTGCTGAGTGCGAGCCCTGCTTGGACTGAGCCAGGCGACTGCAGCGAGCTGACCCGTCTGAGCAACGACTGGCAATTGCTGCACACTGCGTTGGTAGCAGGGCTGCAGACGCCCATGGACGCGACCCAGAGCGAAGCCTTGGTCGCCAAGGTCCTCGACTTGAGCGAGCGTCTCAGCGCCTGGGCAGAAGCTCAGCAGGGAAGCGACGAAGCTCGCAAGAATGCTGGCGAGCTATTGCTCGGCTTGGTGCTCTCACTGGCCAATACCCAGAGTGACGAGGAAGTGGTCTCTGCGGTGGAGGCTGTGGTTGTGGCGCTGCAGGGGCTTCATGCTGGCCTCTGTAGCACCGAAGAACAACCCTGAAGCCCTAGCATGGGCAGGCATCCCTCCATCCTTCCTCAGGAAACGCCGCAGTCTCGAGCTGCAGTGTCTCACGCACCCACTGAGCTCGCTTTCACCGCCATGTCCGCCCCCCAAGGAGAATGGACCTTGCTTCGACTTCTGCTCATGTTTGGCACGCTGTCTCTGTTCACACTCGGCTGTGGTGCTGCTGCGCGTCCAGTTGCCACCACCGTTCCCGAGGTGCGCAGCCCCGCTCAGTCCCTCTCGGCAGGCAAAAGTGAAGGGGACGGTGAGCTACCCACGCCAGAAATGGCGGATGAGCGCGCCCCTTGGTGAGGGCATGACGCGTATTCCTACGATCAACATCTCACCTTACATACGCAACGCAACGCAGCGCATTTCCCGTACTACCGAAAGAGGCGGAACGCGCCGAGCCCATGTTCCGTGTTCCTGCTGCTCACTGTCCTTGCCCAGGTTTGGACTCACTCCTCGTACCCCGCTGCTCCTCCCTCGTTCCTCGTTCAGAGTTTGACAATCACTACCCAGCTCGTCGAAGCTGTGCTGTCGTGTTGGTGGCGGCAGCAGACATCGGCAAGTGATGCAGATTGGTAAGTACAAAGTCCTTCGGAAACTGGCGACAGGCGGCATGGCGGAGATTTTTCTTGCCCGCAGCGCCTCTCCAGAGGGCTTCGAGAAGCTGCTCGTCCTGAAGAAGATCCTGCCAGTTCATGAAGAGAATCGTGGACTTGTCGAGATGTTCCTGGATGAGGCGCGGATCGCAGCGACGCTCAACCACCCGAATATCGCACAGGTCTACGAGCTCGGGTCCCAGGACGGACACTACTTTCTGGTCATGGAGTATGTGCACGGCGAGGACCTGCGGCGGGTCTGTGAACGGGGCCTGCAGGTCGACCAGTTCCTGCCCATCGGTTTTGCCTGCAAGGCCATCTCCGAAGCGGCCGCGGGCCTGCACTACGCGCACACCAAGACCGACTCGCGGGGACGCTCGCTGCACATCGTCCACCGAGACGTCAGCCCGCAAAACTTGTTGCTGACCTTTGACGGCGATCTCAAGATTGTCGACTTCGGGATCGCCAAAGCAGCCAACAAGATGACCACCACACAGACAGGCCAGCTCAAGGGCAAGTTCGCCTACATGAGCCCGGAGCAGGTCTCGGGGCAAAGCATCGATCATCGTTCGGATATCTTTGCGCTTGGCGTGGTGCTCTACGAAATCACGGTCGTCAGTCGTCTCTTTCGCGCCGAAAACGACCTCAAGACCATCGCTCAGGTGGCCCGAGCCATCGTGCCCGCGCCGACCAAGCAGCGCCCGGACTACCCCAAAGAGCTCGAGCGCATCGTGCTTCGCGCGCTCTCTCGAGATCCGAAGAAGCGCTTTCCCTCTGCGCAAGCCATGCACGACGAGCTCGAGTCGTTCATCGCCAAGCACATGGGAAACGTCAGCAAAGCGGCAATCGCGAGCTACATGCGGACGCTCTTTCCAGAGCGCATGGGTGCCGAGCAGGAGGACGCCTCGGCGGTCTTGAAAGCGGCCACTCCGGCCATTGAGGTCGTGCCCAGCTTGGTCCTCGCCTCGCCGCATCCCGCAGAGGATGATGAGGACGAAGCCACGACCCGCTGGTCGCGCGACACCATCCGCCGCGAGGTCGAAGCACCGCTCGCCAAGCAAGCTTTGGGGGCCTTGGGGGGATTCAAGTCCGCACTCACCAGCGACGCAGACGGCAGAAGCGCACAGCAGCTAGGCGCTGACTCTGGTGGGAACAGCGCTGGAACACAGGGAAGTCAGGAATCCCACCAGCAGAGAGGCATTGGAGGCTCCGCACGCCAAGCCGAATCCTTGAACGCAGGGTCGGCCCCCAAACTGCAACGAGCACCAGTGCCCGACGTCTTCGATCCCCGAACCCAGGATCCGCCCACAGAACGGAGCTTGCAAGCACTTCAGCCAAGCCATCACCCGCTGCTTCGACCATCGCCGGTGCCCGCTCATCTACCCGAATGGCCCGAATCCACGATTGAGAACGCCTCTGTCCCAAGCCCCTCAGCTCTCGAAGCCGCAGCGCCAGTGAGCCAGGCCATCATCGCAAGCACGAGCGCCTCGCACGAGCGCAAACCAATCCAAGCCAAAGTCAGCAAAGAGCCCGCATCCTCTAGCCATTCCAAAGGAATGCTGGCTGACGCAAAATCGGTAGATGCAGAGGCGGAGCCCGCCAAACGCCTTGCCGATGCCCTCAATGCGAGGGCCCCAGCCCCCTTGCTTTCTGTCTCTTCGCAAGGCCCCACACGCCGACTCCCGGCGCAAGGCGGCAGCGAACTCAGCCATCGCCCAGCACCGCTCGTTCAGCCAGGCTCATTCGCGCAAAGTCGTCCTCCAGGGCGTACGGGCGAGGAGCTCACTCGACGCGTCTCTGCTGTATTCTCTCAAGCTCCCGCGCAGTCCCCACATCCGCCCCCAAGCCGGGCGAGCGGGGCTCGCTTTTCTCCTGTCGAAGTGCTCCCCTCTAGCTCGGGGACGAAGACGGAAGGAGGCCCAGCGCTCATGTCAGAACAAGGCAAGAAAGCAGAATCCGACAATCTGGCTCAACGCGCCATTGGCTCCTTGGAGTCGTTGGGTTCATTGACTTCCCTCAATGACTCACGACTACCAGGCGTAAGCCCGAAACAGCCGGCCGAAGACGCGCTCTCTTCGCTCGACGATCTTCGCGAGAGCCCTCCACCTCTGCAGAGCCCTATGGTGGGGAGCTCCTCACCCAGACCCAAGAGCTCAGTGGCGGCTTCAGATCCCCTCGATTTCGGTGAGTTCCCCGTGCCGGCGTCCATACCGAACGCCCCACAAGCGGGCCCGGCGCAGCTCATTTCCGCCAACGCTCCAGGGGCGTCCGAGGGCTTCAATTCCAACCCGTTCATCGAAGCCCAAAAGGCAAGTCACGACGAGAACGGTGTGCCGGTCCTTCCAGACCTCCCTTCGCCGCAACGAGAAATCTTACAGCCCTCGGTACAAGCGCAGTTCGCTGCCTCCGCTCCAGCGCCTGCGCAAGCGCGCCTCGATCCCGAAGAGGTCGAGATGATGGAGCTCGACGTCAAAGCGCGGAAGCAGCGCAGCCGCTTACTGATTGTCATCGGCATCGCCACCGTCTTCATGGTCGGCGCAGTGCTCGTATACGTCTTCGGTTTCTCGGGCTATGGCCGCTTCGTCACCCGCGATCTCGAAGAGGAGCCCGATCCCGAAAAGGGGCCTCCCACTTGGGTAGAACTGCCGCTGCAGGCCATCGAGATCCGCACCGAACCGCCTGGAGCCTATCTCTCGCTCAACGCCGGTCCTGTTGTCGGTCGCTCGCCGATGAAGCTCGACTTCGTGCAGAACAAGGCCAATACCGTAGCGATCTACCTGGAAGGCCACAAGCCCTTGCACGCCTTCCTCCCCATCGGCACCGATCTGTCCAGAGGCCTCGACTATCAGCTCGAAGCCATCGTCGAGCCGCCTCCACCTCCGCCGCCGCCCCCACCGGAAGAGGCCGCCCCAGAGGAGGGTGAAGAGCTCGCCCCACCGCCCCCACCGCCACCCAGCATCTGGACCAAGCTCGAGGTACGCACCCAAAAGCCAGAAGACGACGGCGCCAAGGTCGTGCTCGATGGCGTCGAGGTGGGCACCACGCCCGTGGTCATCGAGAAGGTGTTGAAGGGTTCCTACCACCACGTGCTCGTCGACAAGGCGGGCAAAGCGCCACACGTCATTCTGTTCCGTCCTCTTCAAGACCTCTACTTGATTACCGCCCTGCTCAACGATGGCGTCTACCTCGACCGCAAGGCCGACATCAAGATCGAACCTGGTCCGCGCGACGCCGTCGTCAGCTTCGACGGCCAAGCCACCCCAGGACTTGCCACCATGGTCTTCGAAAAAGGTCAGCTCGTGCATGTCTCGGCCACCAAAGACGGCTACGACCCCTGGCAGTACACCATTCACACCACCCACGCCGGCGTCTTCCAGCTCGAGCCCGTGCTCAGCGCGCCTCGCAACGATCCGGCCGCAGTCACTTGGGTCTCCCCACCCAAGACCTATTGGTACGCCTGCCTGAAATCGAAGACTGCCTCGAAGTGCTGGGATGACGCCAATTCTCGTGGCCAAAAGGAGCTGCCTGCAGGTACCTACGAGGTGAGAGTCTGGGAGCAGCTCGGTGGCTCCGCGAGCAACCGTCGCAACGCCCCCAATACACCAGTGATCACACTGGAACCCCATCTGGCCTACACCTTCGACCTCGACTTCTCGGGTGAGGAGGTGAAGCTTACGCAGACTGAAGCCGTTCCCTATGTGCCTGGTCAGGCCGAAGAAGAAGAGAAGAAGGACGGCAAAGACAAGAAAGACAAGAAAGACAAGAAGAAAAAGAAGGGCCGCTGAGCTGCCCTTCCCTCCAGCCGACGAACAGCGCAGCACACACACAACTAGGGGAACAAGGCCAAGTGCCCAATCTACAAGAACTTGGGGAACAAGGCCAAGTGCCCAATCTACAAGAACTTGGGGTACCAGGCCAAGTGCCCAATCTACAAAAACTTGGGGAACCAGGCCAAGTGCCCAATCTACAAAAACTTGGGAGAACAGGCGAAGCGCCCAATCTACAAAAACTTGGGAGAACAGGCGAAGCGCCCAATCTACAAGAACTTGGGGTACCAGGCCAAGCGCCCAATGGACAAGAAGTGAGCGAAGCAGTCTACCCTCCCGAACCGCCTGAGGATCCGGAAATCGGACGCATCGTGGCCGAGAAGTACCGGATCGTGAACTTCTTGGGAGAAGGTGCCAGCGCCCTGGTCTATCGCGCCCAACACGTCCAGCTCGGGCACGAGGTCGCGCTCAAACTGCTGCATTCCAGACGCCAGGACGATTCCAAGCTCGTCGAGCGATTCGAAAGAGAAGCACAGCTCGCTGGCAGACTCGAACACCCCAACTGCGTCCGTCTCCTCGACTCCGGCAGAGAGCCCGACCAGCGTCCCTTCGTGGTCATGGAAATCGCCAATGGCCGGCCACTGAGCGCCATCGTCCGGGATGAGGCTCCCCTCGGTCTGGTGCGCTGTGTCGACCTGATGTGCCAAGTGCTCGCCGCGCTCGACGAAGCCCACGCACAGGGCATCATTCATGGAGACCTGAAGAGCTCCAACATCATCGTCGAAGCCAAAGCCGATGGCAGCGAGTGGCTGCGCGTCCTCGACTTCGGAACCGTCGACCCCGCCACACAACGCGTAGACGCTGGCGTGGGCACCGCGGAATACATGAGCCCCGAGCAAGCACGAGGGGAAGCGCTCGACCCTCGCACCGACCTCTACGCTGCCGGCGTCATCCTCTACGAGATGGCCTGCGGCCTCCTGCCTTTCACCGGCCCTACGCCTTTGGCCATCGTCACCCAACAGCTCAACCACTCGCCCGTGCCGGCGAGCCTCCGTCGACCTGAGGCCAACGTCGACTTCGCCCTCGACGCACTCATCCTGCGCTGCCTCGCCAAAAGCCGCGCCGAGCGCCCCGAATCTGCCCGTGAGCTGTCGGCGCTGCTCATCCAGACCCTGCCCCCCGAGCTCATCAACGTCGATGGCCGGGTCAAACGGAAAACCCTCGAACCCTCACCGCTCTTTCTGCCAACGCCCCCAGAACTCCCCAAACGCCCCATCTCAGCGTGGCTCATCCTCCTCGCCTTGGTCCTCGGCGGCATCGCGTTGCTCGTGTACCTGCTCACCCTGCCCGAAGAAGACGAGCTCGTCGCGCCCGAGCCCGCTCTCGGTGAACGCCACGCCGCGCCAGCACCGGAGGATGATCTCGTCCAACAGCGCGATGCGCTGCTCGACCACGCAACAAGCTCGCCCAAGCTGTCAGCCAGCGACGATGCCGCCCTCGATGCTCGGGCTGACGAAGCCCAGAATGCAGCGTCGGACCCTGCAGACCAGAGCACACCCCAGGACAAGGCCAAACCCCAGGACAAGGCCAAACCCCAGGACAAGGCCAGACCCGAGGACAAGGCCAAACCCAAGCCCCAGGACAAGGACAACGCCAAAGCAGAGCGCGAAGCGCTCGACGCCCTCGTCGAACAAGCCCAGGCCGAGCTCTCCGCGGGTAACGCAAAGACCGCCCTCAGCCTCGTCGAAGAGGTGCTCGCCAAAGATCCTCAGCACCGCGCAGCCAAGAAGCTGCGCGCCAAGCTCGCCCTGGTGCTGCGCTGAGCTCGCTGCTCATACAAGCTCTTCAAAGGACAGCCCAGCGGTATCCACCTCGACACGCACTTTGCTCCCCGCTGAGAACGCCCCTGACAGCAAGAGTTTGGCCAAGGGATTCTGCAGCTCCCGCTGTATTGCCCGCTTCAGCGGTCGCGCGCCATAGCTCGCGTCGAAGCCCTGCTCGACCAACCAGTCTCGCGCCGCATCACTGAGCTCGAGCCCAAGCTGACGCTCGGCAAGCCGCCCCCGAAGCTGCTGGAGCTGCAGCTCGAGGATCCTACCCACATGCTTCCGAGAGAGCGAGTGGAATACAATGATATCATCGACCCGGTTCAAGAACTCTGGCCGGAAAGTGTGCTTGAGCTCCTCGAAAACCCGTTCTTTGGCGCGCTCCAGCTCCTCCTCCCCCAATTCCTGAACATGCATGCTGCCCAGGTTGCTCGTCATGATGACGACGGTGTTACGCATATCCACGGTGCGTCCCTTGCCGTCGGTCAGCCGGCCCTCGTCCAGGATCTGCAACAGGATGTTGAAGACGTCTGGGTGAGCTTTTTCGATCTCATCGAAGAGAATGACGGAATACGGACGCCGACGCACGTGCTCGGTCAGATAGCCGCCCTCATCAAAGCCCACATAGCCAGGAGGCGCCCCGATCAGCCGGGCCACGGCGTGCTTCTCCATGAACTCGCTCATGTCCAGACGAACGATGTTCTGTTCATCATCGAAGAGGAAGGCAGCCAGGGCGCGAGCGAGCTCGGTCTTTCCAACCCCAGTGGGGCCCAGAAAGATAAAGCTGCCCACGGGCCGCGTCGGCTCGTGTAGCCCCGAGCGCGCGCGCCGCACCGCATCCGCGACGGCCGCAATGGCCTCGTCTTGACCGACCACTCGCTCATGCAGGCGTTGCTCCATGTTGAGCAGCTTGACCTGCTCACTCTCGAGCATCTTGGCCACAGGAATTCCCGTCCATTTGGCGACGATAGCCGCGATGTCCTGCTCCCCGACCTCCTCGCGGATGAAGCTGCCTCGCTCACGCATCCTCTCGATTTCGGCCTCTGCCGAGGCGAGCTCCTTTTCGAGCGCGGGCAGCTGGCCGTAGCGCAGCTCG
>JAVFAO010000137.1:0-15487 GCA_034002465.1 Myxococcota bacterium | reverse complement strand
CAAGCTCGACGAGCCCGAAGCCTGTGTCGACTGTGAAGAAGCGATCGAACTCACCGAGCTCGACGACGAGGAGCAGAGCCACTGTCCAGCAGACCAGGCGATGTGCGACGGCATGTGTGTGGAGGTCGCCTTCAATGAGGCTCACTGCGGTAACTGTGAGACCGTCTGCTCGGCGACGCAGTACTGCGCAAACGGGGGCTGTCATGAGGTCTGTCCTCCTGGCTACGTCTGGCTCGATGGCGCCACCTTTCACATGGGAACCTCGCATGGGGACTGGGGTTTTTCGGTGGAGGAGAACGAAGCCGACCAGGGACGCGACCTCCAGCATGTGGTGACCTTGAGCAAGGGCTTCTGCATCGCTGCCACGGAGATGACCCAGGCACAATACCTTCAGACCATGGGTCATAATCCATCCCAATTCCAGGCCTGTGGCCTCGACTGCCCCGTCGACAGTGTCAGCTGGCACCAGGCCGCCGCCGCAGCCAACCGACTCTCAGAACAGCAGGGACGTGAACCCTGCTACGCTTGCGAGGAACAGGAAGGTCAGCCGCATTGCGTGAGCGCCGTCAACCCCTATGAGTGTTCTGGAATTCGGCTGCCGACCGAGGCCGAATGGGAATACGCCGCTCGCTCCACCATTGGGCACGCCTTTGCGAATGGGCCGCTGACCTATCCTGACTGTACGCCGTTGGATCCCGTGATCGACGAGGTGGCGTGGTACTGCGGCAATGCTGGCGTCGACTATGAGGGCTGCCTGCCCCCCAAGCACGACACGCCAGTGGCATGCCTCGGTCCGCACCCGGTGGGTGGCAAAGCACCGACCAGCACCGGTATCTACGATCTGCGCGGCAACCTCATGGAGTTTACCCATGATGGCTGGGGCTGGTACACCAACGAACACGCCATTGATCCGCTTGGGCCAGAGGAGAATCCAGAGCGAAGCATCCGGGGAGGCTCCTTCGAAGACCGTGCGGTCTGGCTCGTTGGCGGTGCGCGCTGGGCTTGGGACGGCGCCGTCGGTTCGTACAAGCTCGGTTTTCGCACTGCCATGACCGCGCCGTGCATTCCCAATGCCCGCGACGACCGAAGCTGTGATGGCGTCGACGATGACTGCAACGGCGTCATCGACGATCAAGGAGACCAGGCCTGCGCCAGCGGCGCCCGCTGCGCACACGGTCGCTGTGCGCCTGCTGAGATGTGTGCCAGTTACATCAACGAGTCCAGCGCCCTGTATACGAAATTTGGTGGCTACGTGCGGGTTCCTCATGACCCGGTCTTGGATGTCTCACGGGGGCTCACGCTCGAGCTCATGGTGAAGGTCGAGAACAACACGGCGCTCCACCTCATCCCCCTGATCCATAAGCGCCACGGTAGTGAGAACGACGAGTGGCGCTCATTTCTGCTCGCCTACTGGGACTCGGGCGTCAGCCAAAACGTGCTCTTCTCGCTCAACCACAGTACGCTGGAAACCCCTCGCAACAGCATGAAGTTCGGACGTTGGACGCACATCGCCGCAACCTACGATGGAAGCCAGATGGCGATCTATCTGGATGGCGAGCTCGCGGCCATCAAACCCTTTTCGGAAGACATCATCGCCACTGGCGAGTCACTCGAGTTTGCAGCCCGCTCGGCTGTTTCGGAGGAGATTCGTGCCGTCGGTGTGATTGATGAAATCCGTATCTGGACCATCGCGCGAAGCCAGGATCAGATCAAGGCGTTTCTGCACTGTTCTCTGAATGAGCCGTTCCCCCGCGAGCTCATCGCCTACTACAAACTCGACGAGGGCGAAGGCCTCATCGCCCACGACTCGACCGTCAACGCCCTGCATGGAGACCTGGTCGCCAACCCCACTTGGACTTGGCATTGGTGAAGTCAAGCGGAGATACGATCTCTGCACCATTGCAAATCGCAGCGCAAAGCATGCGCAATCTTGAAAGGAGCGCGAGCATTGAACAGCCGAAACCTACTTCAGTCTCTTCTCATCGTCCCACTGCTTCTCTGGGCCTGCGATAGCAAAGAGGAAGTGCTGCTCGTTCCCGACGATGAAGTGCAGGATGTGCAAGAGCTTTCGGAGCTTGATGAGGATGCGACCGAGCCCGATGAAAGTGACGAGCTCGAGCTGCCGCCAGACTGCGTCCCGAGTTCCCACGCTTCAGCTTTCTGCTACGAAGACAACCTGTATTGGTACGATTCCTGTGGCGTTCGGGAAGAGCTCAAAGAGAGCTGCGCCACGGGCTGCACCATCGATGCGTGCAATACAGAATCTCCCAGCTACCACCTGAGTATCAATTTCTCCGACAATGACTCGACGCTCCCGGCTGAACAATGCAATCCCGCGGACTCTCGTACCCTGTATCAAGGACGAGCAACCCTCTCCGCCCCTAACCTGGCGGACTATGAGTACTTCCGCTGTGACGGTGAAGCCTTTGATATCAGCTATTTGTGGGTCACTGCGGCCGGGACTGACATTCTGCTCGAAGGTGATGTTGCTGTCTACTTCGCACGCTTCGAATCCGACCTCAACCACCAGCAGGTCTCCCTCGAAGACGACGGCAAGCGCCTCATCGTCCGCAACGTGCCCATCTGGCCCAGCGAGCTCGACCTCGACAACGCCCCCTGCGATGCCTTCAAGTCCATGGCGCTCATCACCGACCGCAGCGAGGCCCCAGGCGTGCGCCACTACTACCAGTATCAGTCGGTCACCTTCGTCAAGGTCTGCGAGTAGCGAAGGACACGCATCCGCTGCGAGGGTCTCGCGAGAGCGAGCGAATGGAATACGCGCGCTCAGCGCTGCATCCCCACCTTGTCCATCCACGCATACAAGGTGTTGCGGCTCACCCCAAGAAAATCGGCAAGCCGCTGATGCGTCGCTAGCTCCTCGAGCAAGGCCTGCAACAGCTCCCGAGAGATCTGTAGCCCGTGCCGCGCCATCAGCGCCTGGAGCTCACGCGTGCTCAATCCCAACGCTTGCGCCGACTGCGACACCGACCAGCGCTGCTGATGCAAGACCTGCTCGAGCTGAGCGCGGCCAAGCTCCTTCGACGTCGGCGTCACCCGCCTCAGCCCCGGCCCCGACTCAGGCTCCGACGACCAACGCGGCAGCGACGGCCAGCGCACGGGCCCACTCGAACCTTGGTTCATGGCAACCAGCCGCTCCACGAAATTCTGTAGCTGCCTCACCTGCCCTGTCCACGGCGCCTCCAACACCTCGACGAGCTGTTCCAAGCTGATAGCAGGCTGCGCCGTCGCCACCCGACGCCACAAGCGCGCCGCACCCGTCAACGCATCAGGCCCCTCCGGCTTCGCGTGCTTGAAGAAAAAGAAGCGGAACAGCCGGGCAATGTCCGCCTGACGCTGCGCCAACGACGGCAATTCCAGCCGAATGCGATCGAGACGCATCGCAAAGTCGAAGCGCAGCTTCTCCTTCTCCACCGCCTCTTCCAACGAACAGTGGCTCGCCGAGATCACGCACGCCTGAAAGGTTCGAGGTCGACCGCCTACTGGAACGATTTCATAATTCTCCAATGACCTCAGTAGTTTGACCTGAGTACCAGGAGCGAGTTCGGCCACCTCGTCGAGGAAAACAGTGCCCCGCCCCACCTCCTCGAAACACCCCTTTTTGCATACAGCATTGGTGAACGCGCCCGCCGTCGAACCGAAGAGCTGCACCTCTACCGGCCCCGACTCCGAAGCCCCCAGGTTCACCGCAAGGAAAGGATACGACGCCCTCGGAGAAGCAGCATGCAAGGCCCTGGCAACCAGCTCCTTGCCGCTGCCGCTTGGACCACCAACAAAGACCACCCGCGCGTTCTCCTTCGCCACCGCCGCGATCGCCTCCCGCAGCTTCCACATCGGTGCACACTCGCCGATCATCCCCATACGGTCGAACTCCGCATCGACCCAAGGACGGTGATCGAAATACAGCAACAAGCGCCCATCCACCTCGACGTAACTGCCCACCGGAAGCACCACCCGCTCATTCGCCGGCAGCACCACCCGCTCGCTCAAGCGCTCAGGGAAGCGAAGAAACACCGCACGTGACGCCGCCGCATCGCGACGCAGCTCGAAGTGCAGCCTCCGTGGGTTCCAGCGTACGCTGAACTGCCGACGAGAGACCACTGGATCCTCGACAGGTCGAGGCTCTGCTGCGTGGACGCCATCGAAAGGTCCCACGAAATCAGGGGTCAAACGGCCAAACTCGATGGTCTCGATGCCCGACAGAAAGAGAGCACGCTCCGTACAGGCACCAATCCGAGAAATGTCATAGTGATAGGCGATCTCGACCAGCGGCACCGGCTGCTCGAGCGGATTGCGCGTGCAGTTGAGGTACTCCTGCTCCCACCACTGGGAGAGCGGAACATCGGCAGTGCTGTCAGCCATGACCATCCGATTCGAGTCAGTCGGAAGCTCCACACCCGCACTGGATATCAGCGCGGCCAGAGAAAAGCAAGCGCCTCGTCCCGAGGTCAGACAGAAACTGACCGGCAACGCACAAGGTTGCGCTGACCCTGTTTGGAACTACTGGATAACAAAGAAAACAGCAATTCCGCCTAGCACTTGGGGAACCAGGCCAGGTGCCCAATCGACAAAAAGGGGAAACAGGACAAGCGCCAAATCGACAAAAAGACTACGCCGCCTGCCTGCGACGCAAGCCCTCCGCCCGCGTCACCAGCTCCGACAGGGACAGGCCCATGGCACCAGCGAGCTGCACCACGTTGCAGATACCCACGTTGCGCTCCCCGCGCTCAATGGCACCAATGTAGGTCCGGTCCAAGCCCGCCCGAATGCCCAGCTCCTCCTGAGACCAACCGCGCTCCACCCGAAGCAGCTTGATGCTCATCCCCAAGACCCCAAAGAAGTGCTCCGAGCGCTCTGCAGTCACTCGAGCCGGCTACATCTTGCCCTGAAGAGAACGGATACGCGTCGCCATGATGACCTCCTATTAGGGGCGTTCGCTCCCGCGAGCACCTCGCAGCGCTTCACCTGCGCATCGGATGCGCAGGCTGCGCGCGCTGACTCGGCACTCGCTTCGCTCACTTCGAAAACCACTCGCTACTGCGAGCACCTCGCAGCGCTTCGCAGGAGCTCCAAATGCAGCCGCTGGGCCAGCCGCCATGCATCGCCAAGACATTGATCTCAAATGTGAAAAAATCGACGCTGTGGTGCTCGACAGGTTCAATTCGAGGGCTCTGAACACGCTCTGAACATGCTTTGCACAAGCGTTCTGCCAGTGCTCTTCACCGCCCCTCGTTCCTCGTTCCTCGTTCCTCGTTCCTACCCTTGCATTGGCCTTGAGCAGGATGCTACAGTCCAACGCTGCGCGCGTGCGGCCCAAGTTCGACGCCGTCAGAGCCTATGCCGCTGCGCTTATTTTCCGTCCGTTCGGGATTGTCGTCGGTCCTGTTGTCTCGAACGAGCTCCCTCGAGGTCTCCTGTGGCTCCCACTCTGTCACAGCTTCTGCGCGCGTTGAGCCAGGTCGCTGATCTGGCCGAGGCCAAAGAGCCCGGACATGCGCAGCGTGTCGCCGTCCTCGGCCTGCGCTTCGCGTCCGAGCTGCAGCACAACGCTCAGCACGAGCGCGCCGACATCGCCATCGCTGCTCTGCTCCACGATATCGGCCTCAGCTCGGTGAGCTATGGCCTCTATCAACGCTTCGGCGGAGGTGAGCGAGAGCTGCTCGCAAGATACCCCAGCTATCAAGACGCCCTCTTTGGCACCGAGGAAGCCCTACCTGGGGTCTCGGCGCTGCTCAGCCGACACTGCGAAGCCGGCAGCCGCATGCTGCAGCAACTCGGCTATCGACTCGAGGTCGTGCAAGCCGTCGCCCACCACCACACCCGCTTCGACTGCGCCGTCGGCAACGTCCCGCTCAACGCCAAGCTCATCGGACTCGCCGATCTCCTCGAAACTGGCTGCGCTGGCCTCGACACCGTCGCTGCGCGCTGCGAGCGCGCCGCCCACATCCTCGACACCGTCTCAGACTTCCTCGTCGAGCCCGCGCTCATCGACACCCTGCGCCGCAGCGCCTGCGCCACCGAGACCTGGGAAGCCGCCTACTTCCTCGACGACATCGACGCCACACTGAGCGCACTGGTGGGCTCGGAGGAGCTCAGCAAAGAGAGCGTCGAAGCGCACCTGCGCGCACTCGCCGAGTTCATCGACGCCCAAAGTCCGTATACGGTTGGACACTCCTTCGCAGTGGCGCGCCTGAGCCGGCGCATCGCCGAACAAATCGGGCTCGACCTCGATATCATCGAGCACATCTACCTCGCCAGCCTCATCCATGGCGCCGGAAGACTGAGCATCCCCAGCGCCATCCTCGAGAAGCGCAGCGGATTGGCAACCCATGAGATCACGCTGCTGCAGTCCTATCCCAACGTCACCCGTGAGGTTCTCGCCCCGCTCATCGGTCTTCGTCCCCTCATCGACGACGCCTGCACACACCGCGAGAAGCTCGACGGCTCCGGATACCCCGAAGCGCGCCACGGCGAGTCGATTCCCTTGATCGGACGGGTGCTCGCGGTCGCGGATACCTTTGTCGCCCTCACCTCCGAGCGGCCCTATCGACCCGCCTACAGCCGAAGCCGTGCCGTCGCCATCATCCAGGCCGAGAGCGCACGGCTCTTCGATGGCTTGGTTACAGACGCACTCGAGAACGTCTACCGCGAAGGCTTCTAGTCCCCCACCATGGTCAAGACCCATCGCCCACAACAAGCGCCGCCCCGCGACGCTGCCAGCCCGAACGCGGCAGGCTGGTCGCAGAGCGCACAGCCCGGTGCTCAGCCCTACCCGCAGCAACCCGGCGCTCAGCCCTACCCGCAGCAGGCTCAGGTCCCGGTCTACGCGCCCGACGGGCAGCCCATGCAGCCCGTCGCCGCACAGCCCGCATGGCAAGCCACGCAAGCTCAGGACAGTGAGCCCCTGGAGACCGAAGATGCCCGAACCTACAACGGCTTGGGCATGTTGCTGGGTGGTGCGGGCTTCGTGCTCTGCTGCATGCCACTGGGGCTGCTCGGCATCCTCTTCCCGCTCTCCGTTCTGCGGCGCATCGACAGCCTCAGCGAGCCAAGCCAACGCGATAACGTGAAACGACAATCGCTCATCGCTGCTGGCATCTGCGCTACCACCGCCGCGCTCAGCGTCTTCGGGTACACCTTTGCGCTGCTCGCCGGCTGTAACTAGGCGCAACGACAGCCGCTCGAACGGCATGCATCGCAGCTCGAAACGTTCGGATTGGTGTGCTCGCCCTTAGGCAGAGTCTCAGGGTGCGTCAACGCGAAGCGTTGGCAGCCGCGGCGAACAAAAGTGCGCTCACTCGAGCGCGAAGCCAGGAGGCGTAGACGCGCGGTGAAGCAAGGCACGGACGGGCACTGCCCAGCGCGCACATCTACAGTCTGCGCCACAGGGCACAGCCACACATTCACACCTAGAGTCAGCAGAACAGCCCTGTCGTCGCAGCCAGAAGACGACGACTCACTGCAAAGCAAGCTGAAGGCTGCGCGCGGCGCAGGACCTTACTTCTTGCCTTTGCCCTTCTTCTTGCCTTTGCCCTTCTTCTTGCCTTCGTCCTCGCCGCCGTCGCTGTCGTCGGCTTCGGTGTCATCACCGTCATCGGCGCCATCATCCTCAACGCTGTCGGCACGTAGCTCCACTTCCACCGTCTCTACGGCCGCCTCGACCACAGGCTCGACTGCCGCCGCCTCTGCCACGACAGGCGCTTCTTCAGCGTTCATTCGTCGACGAATGATCTCGAGTGGCTTCTTGGTACGCGGCAAGAGCTTCTCGAGCTCGACCAACAACGTATGAACCTGCTCTCCCTCGAAGCTCGTCGCGTTCACATCGAGCTTCGCGTCCTTGAGCAAGTTGTTGCAAGTTGCCCGAGCCGAATGATAATCGAAGGTGGTCTCGAGGGCGTTCAGAAGGTCCACCCGATTCAAGGTCTGAGACATGATGCAACTCCACGAGTCGGAACACGCTACACCGCCAACCTTGGCCAACGTATGCGTGGGGTCCCTGTCAATCCCACCGTGTTTTATCATCCCCAAAGCCGCGAAGCAAGCCCAAGCTGCACCCTTGCTGACGCTCTTTTCGCAGTGAGGCGGCTCCCTTGCGCCCAGTCCTCGACCTCGAGCCCTCAGCCTGCGATACTGTCAGTCCGATGACGCGGCCATCATGCCGCCACCGAGGCTGCACCGAAGCTGACGAATCCCGCTCTGCATCACAGGGGAAGCAGCACCAACCCCGCACCCTCAGCCGAGAAACCAAGCATGCCCCCTTCTCCCCACCGCCTCGTTGCTCCTCACCCACAGCTCAGCCTGGTCTGGCTCGCTTGCGCCAGCTTCCTCCTCTGGGGCTGCGAGCGAGCCGACCCTGCCCCTGACCCGCAAAGCCCAGGCGCGGCAACTGCTAAGGTGACGGTCGAATCTGACGGAATACAATCACCAGACAGCTCCGAGCCGTGGTTGATCACGACGACGCTGCTCGGACCCGACGCCTTCAGCCTCGGCATCCCCGCCAACGCACCCTACTACTGGCTCTCGACCCACCCCCCCAGAGAGAACGCCGAGGAAGAGAACACGAGCCTCGGCATTGACGCCTGGCAGCCCTTCGTCAGCTCCTGGAGCATTCTCCTGCAGAGCCGACTCTACCAACACGCCATGCCATTCTCTGCGCTCTTCGCCGGATTCACCGACGCTCTGCTCGGTGCTCGCGCCTCGAATACTCTCGGGGTGCCTCCCCAAGCACGCTTCGCCCTCTTCGGCATTGGCCCATTCCCAGCACTTCGCCTCGAAATCTCCGATCCCATCGCCCTCGAGAGCCTCCTCCTCAAGCTCGCCCACCGCGCAAGCATCGAGCACCTCCGACAACGCCATGCAGAGCTCCCCTACCACCTCTTCAGAGACCGTGACTGGCGACTCGCCGTCGCCATCACCCCGCAAGAAGCGCTCGCCGTGCTCTGCACACAAGACCAACTCGACGCTGCGCTCGAGCTCCTGCTCACCAGAGTGCCCCTCGTCGACGAATCGCATCACAGCCACACCCCACTGCGCCCCCAACACGACCCCAACGACACCAGCTTCGCTGTGCTCGAGCTGAAAGCCCTCGCAGACGCCATCGCCAAGCACTTCTCCAGCGACGGACGCGACTGCGCAGATGCCCTCAGCGAGCTCTCCACCACCATCAGCCAGGTCTCATGGCTCAGCCGCAAAGGCGAAGACACCGCCTCCGGTGTGCTGCGCGCGCTGCTCGTCAAAGAGTCGCCAACGCTGCAGCCCCAACACCCTCCGATCACACTCGAAACGCCGCAAATGGCCTACCTCTACAGCGCCATCGCTCTGCAAGAGGTGCACGACTGGCTCAGCACTCCCTACTTCCTCAACAATACTGAGCGTTGCCCAGGTGAACACACCCTCCGCGGTATTGCCGCGCAGCTCAGAAGTCAGCTCGCACACCTCCCTCCCCCCACAACCAAAGCCAATCAGCTCTTCGCCGTGCTGACTCACGCTCAGCTCGAAGACTCCTCGTTTCTTCAACTGAAGGGCCAACTCGTGCTAATCACGAATACACCGGCGAGCGCGCTGGCCGAAATGTGCCAAGCCCTAGAGTGTGAACTGCCAAAGCTACGAAAACGAGACCCCGGTCCGTACGCGCTCGCGCCAGTACCGCGACGCCTCCACTCCCTGTCCACCCTCATGGGACCAGAGCTGCTCGCCTTCAGCTCAGGCGAAGACGAGTCCCTGCAACTCCCAGCCCTGCTCGCCAACCCCTCGCAAACCCTACAGCTCTTCTCCCTCGGCTTCGACTACGGCCAACTGCTCCAAGCCTACCTCAGCAGCACACCGTGGGGGCTCGATGAGGAGCAGCTCGAGGCCGTCCTGAATGATGCAGCCCGCTATGGCCAGTTCCATCTCGAGCTGACGCGCGATGAACAGCTCCTCGAGCTGCGCTACGAGCTCGAGCTCCAAGCGAGCCCCTGAGCGCGAAAACGGCGGGCGCCCGAAGGGTGCGTGCCAGGGATGGCACGAAACAACGGGGCTTTCTGTTGACCAGGGCATTGAAGTCTCACGCAAAGACGCAAAGGCGCAATCTAGTCGTCTGAGTGTATGCAGAATCCGGGGAGAGAGAACACGCAGAGACGCCCTCGTGCGCCTTTTTTCTGTACAGATTGCGCTTGAATCTTAGCCTTTAGATGTGATGCGCATCACGTGGGCTTTGGCGGGCGTGGGGCAGAGCCCCGCAGCCTCTATTTTTTGCCAAAGCGCAGCTTGAGCACCGTCAGCAGCGCTTCGCTCACGATGCCGCCGTGCATCTTCGACTCGCCGGCCTCTCGGTCGGGGAAGGTGATCGGCACCTCGGCGATGGAGAAGCCCGCGCAGTGAGCGCGATACTTCAGCTCGATCTGAAAACCGTAGCCCTTGGCGTGAAGCCGATCCAGCGGCAACGCCTCCAACACCTGCGGACGCCAGCAAACGAAGCCCGCCGTCAGGTCTCGTGTCTTCATCCCCAAGACGGTGCGCGCATAGAGACCACCGCCGCGACTGATGAAGCGACGCGAGAAGCCCCAGTTGGCCGTCGCACCGCCATCGACATAGCGCGAACCCACCACCACGTCGGCGTCCAGCGAACGCCGCAGCATCGGCTCCAAGTACTTGGGTTGATGTGAGAAATCCGCGTCCATTTCGATGATACGGTCGTATTCTCGAGCCAACGCCCAGTGGAACCCCGCCACATACGCCTTGCCCAAACCCTCCTTGGCCGTGCGATGCAGCACCTGTACCCGCTCGTCCTGGGCCGCCATCTCGTCAGCCATCGCCCCAGTACCATCGGGGCTGCCATCGTCGATGACCAGCACCTGGGCAAAAGGCACCACCTCGAAGATCGCTGGCACGATCCGACCCAGGTTCTCACGCTCGTTGTAGGTCGGCATCAAAATGATCGGACGCAGCGCCTCATAGCCTTTGCTCTCGCTCATTGCTCAGTCTCCCTCGCCACTCAGCCCGCCATCCGGCGCGAGCGCGTCTTCGGTCCACGACTCGAGCAGGCCGAGCTCGGAGACCAGGTCCAAAATCGTGTATCGAGCGCGGATATCCTTGGCATGCAAAACCGCATTCTGCGCCCTCGCCGCGCTCACCCCAATCTCTGCAAAAGAACGCGGAGCCTGTGCCAACGAGAGCTGCTCAGACACCCAAGCAGAGCTGCGCGCGCTCTGACGCAGCTCCTCGATGATCGCCTCCCAGTCTTCTCGCAGATGCGCAAAGCGCGCCCGCAAAGTCGGACGGTCAGGATACTTCTTCTGCGCGTGCTCGAGCACCGCGTGGCTCAGATTGTACGGAGAAAAGCGCTGCGCCACGGTCTTCTCGTAGACACTCCAGGGAACGTGCCGAGCCACCAGCCGCTCGAAGTCCACACCCTCGAGCTCCAGCTCGCCGAGCCACTCGTAGAACCGCGCGCTGAGCACGCTGGCCACGCCGACCTGGCAGCCATGGAAGTCGTGCTCCTCATGCTGCGCGATCGCCACCATATCGAGATAGTGGCTGATCAGATGCTCCCCCCCCGATGCGGGTGAGCTGCTCCCAGCAATCGCCATCGCCATGCCAGAGAGCGCCAGCGCGTTACACAAGCCGCGGATGGCCTCGGGAGAACGCTGCGGCAAACCCTGGGCAACCCCCTCCAGCTCACGCTGGGCATCCTCCAAGAGCGGCAACGGTAAGGTGTTGAAGCGCTCGCCGAAGAGCCGCGCGCCGAGTCGCCAGTCCGCGATCGACACCGCTCGACTCAGCAGATCACCCAGACCACTGGCAATCATTCTATATGGGGCTGCCGCCATCACATCGACATCGAAGAACACCGCCAGGGGCGCATGACACGACACGGTGGTCTTCACCCCCTTGCTCAAGATGGCGGCGAGGGCGCTGCTGAAGCCGTTCATCGAGGGGGCGGTGCCCACCACGGCATAGTCCACACCAACCCGGTCGCTCGCCAACTTGAGGATGTCGTTGACCGTACCCGCGCCAATGGCCACGCCGTAGGCAAACTGCCCTGCGCGCAACGCTTGCTCGACGTGCGCCACATTGGCGTCATCGGCCACGGCAGCACCCTGAGCGGGCTCCAGCACGTGACAGAGCACCGTCGGCACCGACGCCGCAGCAAAACTCGCCTCCACCGCCGCTCCAGCCACCTCGTAGGTCTTGCGATCCACCACCAGCAGAACCGGGCCTTCCTTCACGAAGAGGTCCCGACAAGCCGGCGCGACCCGAGAAAGAAGCTGCCGCTCGCAGAGCACCGCCCGGGTGCTGATGGCGTGCAGCCGCCCATCGACCATCGCTTCCATTCCACAGTATTTCTCGAACATTGCACTCTCCTCGGGGAAAGCCTTGAGCACGCTCGCGGAACCTGACACCTGAGCTCGAACCCTGAAACCCGAAACCTGAAACCCGAAACCTGAAACCCGAAAGAGCCCGAGCAGCTCGCGTTTCCAGCTTCTAGCAGCTTCAACCCCGATTGGGTAGGCCAGCGCAAACTCTTGCTCCCCAGGGCCCTTCCTTCGAAGCCGCCGATTTGCTACCTTGCAGCTCGCGTGGAGCCGGCCTCGTGAGCGTAGAACACCCCCAAGCTAGTCGAACCCCAAGCGCCCCCGATGCAGAGCCTCTCTGCTCCCATCCCCTCGCGGTGCGCAGACCCAGGACGCTCGAAGAGCAGCTACTCGTTGCCTTGCTCGAAGCCGACGAGCTCGATGCCAGCGACGGCTGGCTGCTCTGCTTCCTCGACGCGCTGCCGCGCGCGCATGAAGCCTTCAGAATGGGGCTGGAAGCGGGTAATCCTGCCTACGCCCTGCCCCTCTACCTCTGTCAAACCGAGTGCGAAGAGCGCGGATTCGAGATTCGCTCCTGGCCCCTCCCTGCACTCATCGAAGCCGTCGACGGAGCACCGCGTTCACAGCTTCTGAGAATCATCGAGGCCGACCTGTGCCTGCGACGCGGACGCTGCGAGTCCTTCGATGCCCTCGCCTGTCGCTTTCTCGAGAGAGGTGACCAGAATACGCCTATCGCACACGCCATCGATAACCAGCGCTTTGTCCTGCTCTGGCAACAGGCCCAGGAACGCCAAGACCTCGAGCTGCTCGAGCGGCTTACGTTGCTGCGCACCCTGCGCGCCATCGAGACGCAGCTGCCCATGCTCCCCCCAGAGCTGCTGAGCAAGTCTGCACTGCTGATGCTGTGGGCCATCGACCTGTATTCACCCGGCCAACTCAGCGCAGAGTCGATCGAGTCTTTTGCAAATCAACTCGAAGACGACGGCGAACGAAGCGTGTTCCTCATCCACTCACTGGAGGCACTCGCAGAACAGGACCCCAAAGCCGCCGCGCAGCGCGCCGCTCATCTCGCCGAGTCGGGTGCCGATCAGCTCGCCGCCTGGCTGCGGGCACGCAGCCAACAGTGGCTCGCCAGCCACGCCCAGTTCAAGCTCGCTGCGGAGAGCATTGGGCGACGACTGGAATACTGCGGTGACGCGAAGCTCGTCGACGCGCTGACGCTCTTGCAGGCCTGCTACCAAGCGCGCGCATGGTCGGTCCCCATCGCGAACCCTGCTGACCAAGTTGGGGAAACAGGCCAAGCGCCCAATCAACAAAAAGGCCAAGCGCCCAATCGACAAGAAGGTGGGGGAACAGGCCAAGCGCCCAATCAACAAGAAGTTCAGGAGAGCAACGACGACGACGATGGCCAGGCCACACCGCAGACGCACTTCGACGCCGCCACAGCAGTTCAGGATTTCGTCTCGCTGCTGGCAACAGTCGAACACGCCGACGTGCTCGAACGATTGCTCTTCCTCGCCGATCGCGCCTTCTTCGCCGCAGGCGGAAGCAGTGCACTGCGGCAGTGCTATGAGGCCATCGAGGCACACGATCGGCTGCATGGTCGCCGACGGCTCGAGCTGGCCTTCCTCGACGAGCCCCTGCCCATGCTGGTTTTGCAGCTGCTCCACCAGTCGGCGAGCTCCCAAAACGCATGGCTTGCCCCAGCCCTCTATCTCACCATCGGCCGCGTCGCCAACGCGGAGTGCCTCGTCGCCCTCCAGGCCCTGCGCGTCCGCGGGGGTGAGACCCTCGCCATGGTCACCCCGCTGCTCGACTTCCTCTTCGTCGTCACTGGCTTCGGCAGCAGCATTGGAAGCTTTGCTGCCCGCTCCCCTGCCTACGCCGAGCTGCTCTCGCTCCTGCAAAGCGAAGCCAGCGATGATAGAGCCGGTGCGCTTGCCCGACTCTGCCAGCATCCCAGCGCCAACGTCGCCGTATGGGCCAATGCGCTGTACGCTCGTGAAGAGCTCGAACAGAACCGCCTCGAATCGAGCCTCGAGAAGCTCACCATCGCCTTCGAACTGCTCGACGACCAAACAGGCGAAATATCTCCAGAAAACAAGGCGAACACTGCAAAACCACAGGGTCGCCAACACGAAGCACTGTTGCATCAGCTCGCCAGTCGGCTCGCAGCAGCCGCCAAGAGAAGACCCTACGACGCCACCAAGCAAGAGGCCGCCAGCGACGCTCCCGAGGACCCCCGCATTGCGCGCAAGCTCGCCAAAGTCTTCGCGCTCGCCAGGCTACGACAAGCCCTCGCGCGCGATCCCGGCGCCAACGATGCGTATCAACGCGCGCGTACGCTCTTCGCCGCAGCTCAGCCCAGCGCCGCCGCCGACTGCCTGCTCACCGTCGAGCCGGCCGAGAGCGAGCTCGGCTCCGCCTTCCTCTCCCTCGCCGCGGACTATCGTGAGGCAGCAGGAGAAAGAGAAGCGTCCATCGCGCTTCTCGAGAGAGCCCTCGACCTCCCCTGCTCGCAGGAGCAGCTCGGCGAGCACGTGCAGCGCCTGCTGAGAGCCAAGCGCTTCACAACACTCGCCGACGGCCTCGAAAGGCGGCGAAACAGCAGCGCCCTCTGCACCCTCAGCGATCCTTTCATCCTCAACGCCATCGACAACGCCCGCCTCGTCGCTCCCCTCCCACTCGAAGACAAAGAGGCCGTCGCCAAGCTCGCCCGCATGGCCCTCGATGAGCGACCACCACATGACTGGCGCGTCAAGCTGCGTGCCTGGGTCGTCGATGCTCTGCTCAGCGCCCGACGAGCCGAAGAAGCGGCTCAATTCCTCGATGCGGAGAGCAGAAGCTGCGAAGGCGAAGAGATGCTCGCCCTACAATCGCAGGCCCGTGCCCTCTCCGTCCTCGCCGTCGATGCGCTCGCTGCCGCGGACAGCACCGCCCCCAACGACGAACCGGTGCGCGAAGCAGCCTCCATCGAAAGCACGAACGACGAGCTCCACCGCTTCCTCGCCGAGCCCTCCGATGTGCCCCTCTTCTTGCGCCTCGTCGAAAGCCTCGAGGCGCGCTCACCGCAAGAGGAGGACGCTGAGCAGCTAGCCTGGGCCCTGCATCAATGCTACTCGGCCGCCATTCAGGCGGCGAGAGAAGACAAGAAACTGGAATACGACCAAGAG
>JAVFAO010000136.1:0-15628 GCA_034002465.1 Myxococcota bacterium | reverse complement strand
AGAGTCAGCGCAAATTTCAATGAATCCAACACTGAGCCATCAACCTTTCCGCCGTCAGCTCGCTGCGCTGCGAGACTTTTTCAGCTTCAGCTCTGAGGTTCGGCTGCTCGTCGACACCTTGAACCGCGAAATCGACGCACCCGAGAACGTCAGTTTTCGGCTTCCTTCACATCCCGTGGGCTTCGTGCGGGAGGTGACCAAACGCCGTCTCACGATCGCCGAGGCGTACCTCAAGCTCATTCATCTCAGCGCGCCTGACGAATACGAGGAGCGGCTAGAGGTTCTTCGCACGCTGGCGCATCAGGCCTGGCATTCAAAGACAATGTTAATGCCTTTGAATACGGCGAGGGTGCAGATTGCGCTGATGAAGGCCTGCGTCAAAGCGGTCGATGATCGCCGTCGACAGCTCGAGCTGATGAGTGATTTTGCCCTGAGCTCGTATGGACAGCCGCATGTCATCAGGCGTCTGCTCGATGAGCTCGATCTGATTGAGGTCCCCGAGCTTGGGCGGCCGCTGCGAGAGCTCGACGTAGCCTGGGATGACCACGTCCACGACTTCTTGACAGAAGGGCGCAAGACCCCGTCGCAGCTCGTCCTCGATGCCTTCATCAAGGGCATGTCGCGGATCACGATCGCCTACTACGATCTCACGGATACCCGAATCTATGATGAAGCGGTGCGGGCTGGGGAGATCCTGGGCATCTCGGTGAGCATCGGGCTCGAGTTCAGTGTAGGGCAGCGCTTCGAGCGTCAGCACTTCATGTACGTGCCTCCGCAGGACGGGACGGTGCAGGGTCTCAAGCGCTTTCTCGATGAGGTCAAGAGTGAGCTGAAGCCCTTCTTCGATGGTCTTCGAGAGAATGCGCATCGTCGTCGCGACACGGTCAATGCCCTGCTCGAGTCATTCAACGAAGGGCCTCTGCGTGAGTTCAACGCGCGATTTCCCAACCAGAACTACCTCCATCTGGAGCCCATGAGCTGGGCTCAGATCGAGCGCGTCACTCACGGTGGACAGGCGTCGAGAATACATCTGGGACAAGTCTTGTGGGAGGCCATCAAGCCCGTCCTCCACAAGCGCGTGCTCTACCTCAAGAGTCAACATCAGCTCGCGGCGGAGCGCCTCTCTCGGGGAGACGTGTCGTCTTGGGAGGCGGAGCAGCGCGAGCGCGCCTACCTGGATGCGCGTGAGGAGTACGTCCGCTTGAGTCCGGGGGGGCTGGTTGAGCGCTACCTCGCCACCCGCAAGGGCGTCGACTACGACTCGGCCTTTCCCGACTGTGAGAGCGTCCTCCCGTTGCTGGCCAAGAGCACAGGGCGCGTGGTCTTCATTCATCCGCTCTCTCAGGGGACCCAGCGCGCCATCCGCACGCTGCTGGAGAACGCGAGCTCGATACACGAGATTGAAACCTTCAATATGGCTGATGCTGCGCGACGCGAGTCAGCCGAAGTACGTCGCCTCAACCTCATCGTCGAAGAGCTCAACCGCGGCCGCACGCTCCGTCTCCGCCGCTTGCTCGTGGAGTGGGGCTTCGAGGGTATCGAGACCAGCACCCTGCGCGCTGCGTCGCGACACTATGCGGCCAACAACCTCGCCGTGCGCTGTGGTAGCGACTCCGTCGGATGGAACAGTGAGCTGCCGGGGATGGGCTTTGCTGCCGCCGCTCGCCTCAACAAGCAGAGCGTACGCAAACTCAAGTTGCGCCGGCATCCCTCCATCCCTCGCCCGGTTGCACAGCTCCTGCTGAAGCAGCGCTTCGGGCAAGGCTCAGTGAAAGCAACGAAAAGCGCTGAGGGAGAGGGTGCGTTTCGTCCTGCTCAAGAACTGGCTCTGCGTCGGAGAAGGCAAGCTGGGCGGGTGTCTCCCCCTCCTGACGCAAGTTCGGACGATGTCTACGTGCTCGGGACGAGGCGCCACCACCGCATCAACCTGATCGGCGATGAGGATGACGCCTCACAGGTGGGGCTCGCGCGCTTCTGGCGCTACCTCAACATCAACCTCAAGGCGGTCATCAAGATTGGGATCGGCTTCGTGCCCGCCTATCTGCTGGTGGGGCCTTTCTATGCCTTGCTTTGGCTGGGGCTCACGGCTCTGCGCAACATCGTTGTCGATCAGGTCGCGTCCAGTGGTATCTCGTTGCGAGCGTGGCGTTGGAAGAACGTCGATCGTGACAACCTCGCCAACTCGCTCTTCTGGACGGGGTTCTCAGTACCTGTGTTGACCGTGGCCAAGTACGGTTTCGATCTGACCTGGGCCTCTTTTCAGGGGCCCTCGGGGTTTTTGCACGAGCTCAGCAAGTTCTGGCTCATCGCTTTCGCCAATGGTCTCTACATCTCGACCCACAACCGCTTGCGGGGCTTCGACCGCTCGGTGATCAGAGGCAACTTCTTCCGCACCGTGCTCTCCTGGCCGCTCGCCACGGCGGGCAGCTATCTCTTCAATCCGTTGGGCGTGCCTGCCATCGTCCAGTCAAAGTTCTGGTCAGAGGTGGTCGCTGCGCTGATTGAGGGCACCGGGAAATTCCTCAAGCAAATCCGGCTCTCGCAACGCCTCGTGTTGGAGGTCTTGGTGCAGCTCATTGAGCCGGTGCGCCGCACACGCCAGACCGCTCGGGCCGATCTGCTCTTCATCTGGGCGCGCTTGCAGCAAGGGAAGCGGGCGCTGGATTGGCTGCTTCGGACCAATTTCCGTCGCCGCAAGCGCGCTTGGCTCAGCGTAGAGGACATCGAGCGCATCGAGCGGGCGCGTTTGGAGCTCGTCGAATGCTACACCGCTGACGGTTCCATGGAGTCACTCGTCGGGCTCATCTTGGAGCACTACTCGGGGCGTGAAGCCATGCGCTTGACGACCATGATCGCCGAGTATCATGAGCCCTTCGTGCGCTGGCTGAGCGGCACCAAGATCCCACCCACTAGCTCTGGCAATGCCCAGAACACCAGTGAAATCGATGCGTTTGGACCCCAAGACGGAACGGCGACGCCCACTGAGCAAAGCACGTCTCGAGATGAGCTGCCGGGTGAGATTGATGCCTCGCGCAGTCGTTCGTCTCGCTGAGTCTGCGTTGCAGTTTCTCAGTTCAGGGGGCCTTCCACAGGTTCAGGGTGTTGGGCTTGCCGGTTTGGACTGAGGCGATGAAGTATTTGCTTCCGGCCTCGATGTCGTCGTGCAGTTGGCGAATCGCGTCGGGTTCGTCCGAGCGAAAAGTCAGGCTGACGTCGCGGCGCGGACGCTGCCAATCCGGCGACAGCGAGCGCAGGAGCCGCTCATCGTCAACCTCGATCAGGTAGGTGAAGGTCTCGGGGTGGGTGTGCGCGGGTGTGTAGGCCGAGAGCAGCTCCATCTCGCCAATGTTGAGGTGGACGTTGATGCTGCTGCTGTTCCACTGGGTTGCACCATACTGATGACGCGCCTGCGTGATCTTGACGCCGATGGTCTTGGTGAAGGTGCCCAGTCCGGGCAGTGAGGCCTCGCCCAAGACCAGGTTGGCCGAGGAGAGGTTGTGTCCAAACCAGGCTTGCTCTCGGGCGCAGCGAATGGCGACCCACATCGACAGGGGCACGAAGACATCGTCGCGCTCTTCGACATGGTAGCGCGCCCGAACCTCCGCGGAGAGTGTGTGCGAGAGACAGCCAAAGCCAAAGACGATGCCCGGAAACTCGCCGCAGTCGAAAAGCACCCAACGCGGCATCAGCATCTCTTGTGGACCAAAAGAGAACGAGTCCAGATGATGCAGCCCATCGATGACGTCGCGACTTCGCAGAGAAGTGGGCGAGTAGATCCGCTCTGGCGCAATGGTGAAGCCAAAGGGGGCCAGATCCAGCGCGCTCAGGTTCTCGCTGTAGGACACCAGAAACGGCTCACAGGTGTCGATGATGCGCTGGTAGCGTTGTGAGAGCTTCACCATGGTTGAGCTCCCATCAGCAACATGAGCAGTGCCTTCTGGGCGTGCAGACGGTTCTCGGCTTCGTCGAAGACGATGGACTGTGGCCCGTCAATGACGTCTGCGGTGACCTCTTCGCCGCGATGGGCGGGCAGACAGTGCATGAACACTGCGTCGGGTTGCGCTGCCGCCATGATCTTCGCGTTGACCTGGAAGGCCTGCAATTCTTCACGCAAGCGTTGGGCGTCGGCGTCTTGGCCCATGCTCACCCAGGTGTCGGTGTAGATGACGTGCGCGCCCTTCACCGCATCGGCGAGGTCATGGCTCACCGTGACCGAGGTGCCAGCTTCCTTGGCGTCCGCCTGTGCGCGCGCCAGAATGGCAGCATTGGGGGCAACACTTGCCGGGCAAGCGACCACCACGTCCATGCCCACCCGCGGGCCAATCAACATCAGCGAGTGCGCGACGTTGTTCCCGGCCCCTGCGTAGACCAGCTTCAAGCCCTGGGTGCGTCCAAATCGCTCCTGAATGGCCTGCACGTCAGCCAGCGCTTGGCAGGGGTGATAGTCGTCGGTGAGGGCGTTGACCACGGGCACGCCGCCGTGCAGTGCGAGCTCGTCGACATCGGACTGGGCATAGGTGCGGATGACGATCGCGTCGACCATGCGGCCCAGTGTCTTCGCCGTGTCGTGGATGGTCTCGCCTCTCCCCATCTGCATCCCTGAGGAGCCGCCCGAAGTGAGCACCAGCGCATGTCCACCCAGCTCAAAAATACCCACCTCGAAGGAGACGCGCGTGCGTGTCGACTGTTTCGCAAAGATCACCGCCACGGACTTGCCGTCCAGCGCCTTCCGGTATTGCTCCGGATGCGCTTTGACGTTCAAGGCCAGCTCGATGACACGCTTGACCTGGGCAGCGTTCAAATCAACGTCACTACGAAGGTGCATGGACACGGCATTCCTCCCTCAAGCACAAGGTTGCGCTCTGATTATCTTGTCGATCGGGCGCTTGGCCTGTTCCCCCAAGTTCTTGTCGATTGGGCACTTGGCCCGGTTCCCCCAAGTTCTTGTTGATTTGGGCGCCTGGCCTGTTCCCTACAACTTGTTGAAATCGTCTCGAGAAGACTGGGCTCGCAGCAATCGTGTCGACAAGAAGCTCGGACGAAGTGTCCGAGGCCTCGAACCAGCGGACACTAGCAACTCGCCGATGGACTGGCAAGACGCTCTGGAGCTCCTGCGACGATTGTTGATGGAGACCGAGCTTTCCTTTTGAAGTCAAGGGCCTTCGCGGCACGACGTGGGCCATGCTCAGCCAGCGAGGCGCATGCCTTCGAGCAGCGCCTCGAGCAAGCCTTGGGCTCGCGTGGCCGAAGCGCAGCGCGACAGCGAAAATACACCCTGCGCATCGATGTAGAGATGCTCGGGCGTGCGGCGCGCGAAGAGGCTCTGACGGCTCGTAAGGTAGCGTGTACTCCAGCCCAGCGCTTCTGCACTTCGCTTGAGCTGTCCGATGTCGGCATTGAGGAAGCGGCCTTCGACTTGAATGGCGTCTCGCAGCTCTGCACAGGGGGCGCTCTCCCCCAGCAGCAGCTGGATGGGGACGCGCTCTTGGCGCTCAGTCTTGGCTTCGACGGTGCCAGCGACTTCGGTAGGGGGTAAGGGGGCTTCGTCCGCTGTGGATGGGGCTTCCCTTTGAGCGGTGGCGCTGTCCCGCCAATGACGGTCGAAGGAGCGGAGCACCGCGATGCAGCGGTCGAGCTCATCATCGGTGGTGTAGCGGCTTACGGAAAAGCGCAGGCTGCCCTGCGGCAGACCCCACTGTTGGTGTTGAACCGGGGCGCATTGCAGGCCGCCGCGAGCGATGATGCCGTGGACCCTGAGGAAGGGAATCCAGTCTTGCTCGGGATGGCCAACGGTGCACTCGCAGGCAATGACCCCGGTGCGTGGACTGCCTGCTTGCGGTGGCAAGGGGCGCAGGCCCCCGCAGTGCGTCAAGCCTTCGTACAAACGCTCGACCCGAAGCTGGAGTGTGGCTTGGAGTCGTTCGCGTTCATCATCAAAGTCTTCATAGGCAGCGACGAGCGCCATGATCGCAGGCAAATTGGGGGTGCCGACCTCCACGAAGTGTGGGCGCGGCTCGTGAAAGTCCAAGGAATCCGAGTGCTCACCCGTTCCTCCGAAGAGGATGGGGCGCAATCGTTGGCGCGCCACCAGCACCGCCGCACCGGGCAGCGCGTGCAGCGCCTTGTGGCCAGAGAAGACCAAGAAGTCGGCATCACGCAGCGGGCGCAGGTCGACCACCCCGGCTGACTGTGCTGCGTCCACCAAGATCGCCGCTTGGGGACAGCGCAGACGCAAGAGGCGGATGAGCGTCGGCACATCATAGATGGCGCCACTCACATTGCTGGCGTGGGTCAAGCACAGCAGCCTGGTATTTGGCCGCAGCGCGTTGAGAAAGGTGTCGTAGTCTGGCTGTTCACTCAGGTCATAGAGCTCACTGAGGCTCCAGGGGCTTCCATGATGGTGTAGGCTGCGGGTGATGGCGTTGTGTGGGCGGTTATCCACCAAGGCATGATCTTGGGGGCGCAGCCACCCCCGGATCACGGCGTTGAGCGCCGTGGTGGCATCCGGGCAGAAGAAGACCTGCTCTGGCGCCTGGGCGAGGCGTCTGGCTAGCCGCGCTCGGGCCTGGGGGAGGGACGCCTCTTGGTGGTTGAAGTGTCTGAGATCCCTTGGGACTTCTCGGATGGTTTGGTCGAAGGCGGCGAGGGCCACTGGTGAGCGAGGGTGGGAGGTGGTGGCGTTGTTGAGGTAGATGAGCGGGGTCATGGCTGCTCCAAAGGCCCTCGAAAAAGGGGCAGCCAAGATCTGTGTCGGGGACTCAGAACAGCAAGCCGTTGTGGCGGTATGACAAAACCAAGCCGAGGCTGTGCTCCTGAGCGTCCCCTCCCCGTAGCAAGCGTCGCTCCAGCGCGAGCAGCGAGAAACGGTAGGCAACGCCGAGCCAAACGGAAGCGCCTGCGTCGACGTCACTGAGGGGATAGTCGATGCCACTGCCCACGACCAAGCCCGGCCCTTGGCTCCAGTTTTCGCTGTTGGGGTCGTTGCGGGCCAGGTTGTAGCTCGCCCCAAGCTGCAGATAGAGCGAGGCCAAAGCGTACCAATGGTCTTCAGCGCCAAGATTGGCAAGGAAGAGCGGGTGCAGGGCAAGGCTGGCGGAGACTGCGTGCTTGAGCAGTGGCCGTGACTTCGTGTCGTGGTGTGAGAAGTGGTAATCGAGCACCACCTCGAAGAGATTGAGCACCTGACTCAAGCGTCCGGAGAGCACGAGGCAGCTTCCCAATTCCCCCTCTTGCGTCCAGGATGGGCCTCCTTGTAGCGCGAGTCCGAGGTAGGCTCCCGTCCATTCTTGGGCGTAGGCCCGGTGTTCTGTTGGTGCCGCTGCGCTGTGGCCTTGGGTTGCTTCGGGGCTGCTCGTCGCCTCTTGCCCGGTGGCCGGACACGCGCTCAGCAGCACGAGCAGCAGGGTAGCGATGCGGCCGGTCACGGCGTCGCACCAGCGATGTGCAGCACCCGATCGAGCGCTTCGCCGCTGCGTACGAGCTTCAGTCCAGAGGGAAAGCGAAGCTCCACATCTGCAGTGCTACAGTATTCGGGGAAGAAGAAGAGGCTCTCTTCAGTCCCAAGCACCCACGCGTGCTGGTTGGCCCCGAGCACCCGGCGCTGTGTCAGGCCCTGGCTGCGCACGGTGATGCGGGTACCGTTGGGCAGGCTGGAGCCGTCCTCGGCGCGCAGCAGCAGGTATCGGTGGGGGCGAGTGAACAGGCGCAGTGGAGCTGACGGAGTGTGAAGCCATACCGACGCACCGTCGAACGCGTAGATCGGTGACAGCGCTCCCAGTGGAAGCCGAGGCAACTGCGCCTCACGCCTGTATTCAACGACTCGCTCGCCTTCCAACAGCCAGAGCTTGGATTCGGAAGCGCTCGCGGCGAAGACATCGAGCGAGCCATCGGTATTGAAGTCGAAGACGCTGAGGGCGAGCAGCGTGTCGACATGGCCCAAGTCGATACGCTCCAGGTACGAAGCACTGCCCATGCCGCCGTTGCTCAGGTGCAAGCCTAGGTTGCCGTCGCAGACCAGCAGAAGGTCGAGCGCGTCGTCATCATTGGCAAAGAAGGGGCGCGCCGCCTCGAGCTGGGGGCAGTTCATGCCGGGGTCGAGTCTGCGTTCGTCCAGGGCGTGCAAGCGTCCAGCCTGGTTGATGATGCGCAGGGCCTGAAGTGTCGCCGAATTCTCGGAATATCCAAAGAGCAGAAGGTCGACATCGCCGTCGTTGTCGGCGTCGAAGACGAGGGAGTAGGTGCTGCTCCAGCCGCTGGGAAAGGGGTTGTGGTCCCAGGGCATGCTTTCCTGGAACCCCGTGTCCATCCCGTGAAAGACCCTGACCGCTCCCTGCTTTGGGACGGCGAGCAGGTCGATGACGCCGTCGTCGTCGAGGTCGAGCAGATGGGCATCGAGCAGCTCCATGCCGGTGACCGCGGCCAGGCCGGCGCGCACGGTGCGATCTTGCCACCTACCCTCTTCGAAGGCGAGGAGCCGATGGGTCCTTGGCTCGGGCCCAACGACGAAGAACTGCGGCATCGATGGACCGAACGCAGCCCATCGGGTCCAGCTTCCGCACATGGGAGCAGGCTCGGCTTCGGGGGCGAAGCTGCCTTGGCCGCCCCCGAGGTAAAGCTCCCCGCAGAGCCAATCGAGCTGCCCATCGCCATTGACGTCGAGGACGGCGGGCACGCTGCAGTGCAGCGTTGCGCTTCCATCTTGGGATAGAGGTAGTCCTTGGAGGGCGCTGGCGGGGGCGGCAAGGATTGGGGTGGTGGGGAGGGCAGACGGGATGCTCAGCTCTACTTCGTAGCGTCCTTCGGTGATGCTATTTTCCCATTGAATTTCAACAAATTGTGTTTGAGTCGAGGAGGCCAGTTCGAAGAGCAAGGAAGGATCCTCGAGCCCGTCGAAGGCGATGCTCTGCGGGTTCATTCCGCCGGGACTTCTGATGCTGAGCACGCCAGCGTGCTGGGGGTGGTGGCTGGCTTGCTCGAGGCGGACGGTGAGGTACTTGGCGTCCTCTTTTCGAGGGGGCAGCAGCAGTCGGAAGCCGTCGAGGTCTTGGGGCTCTTGGGTAGCGCCGAAGATGGTGCGACGGTGCTGCTTTCGTAGGTCGATTTCTTGAGCGAGCTCGAAGCTTTGGTTGGGTTCGTGTTCGGTGCTGCAGTGAGCAGGGAGCTTTTGGCCGAGCTGCAGGTCGAGCTGCAGCGCTGAGCGGCCGCTGCGCTGGACGTGAAGCACATTGCTGGTGGCGTCTAGGGGGAGCTCGGCGATGAGGCGGGAGGGCTCGATGGCTCGGATGGGAATGGGGCGCTCGCCGAGTGACAGTTGGATCTCGTCGAGGCGGCTGAGCATGCTGTTGCGGGAGCAGGCCAAGTGGTCAATCGACAAGAAGTCGCCTTCGAAGAGGAGCTGGGCGCCGGGGTAGGGTGCCTGGGTGAGCAGCTCGAAGCGTTGGGGGGCGCTGGCGCCTTGGTCGGGGTGGAGGGCAGGGTCACAGGCGCAGAGCAGAACGGCGAAGAGCAGGGGCAAAGGCCTGCGTTGAGCTTTGGGCATAGCCTTTGCGGTGTGCGCAATTCCCTTGGAATGTCGGGAGGATGACCGCCCTTCTCTGACGCTAGCCTCCGTGAACCAGGTAACGGTGCTCGGCATGTTTGCCCTTGGGTGAAGTTGAGGGAACAGGCCAAGCGCCCAATGGACAAGAAGTTGAGGGAACAGGCCAAGCGCCCAATGGACAAGAAGTTGAGGGAACAGGCCAAGCGCCCAATGGACAAGAAGTTGGGGGAACAGGCCAAGTGCCCAATCGACAAGAAGCGTGGTCTGCACACGGCAGACACTAGCGTGCTCAACCAACCTTTCCGCATTGAGCGGCGACCTCCGGGACGTAGAACGAGGAGAGGAAGCTGTCGTCGAAGGTTTCTCTGGCGAGCTCTGGCTCGACCTCGAGGACTTGGCGAATCCAATATTGACTGATCTTGTCAGCGCTGGTTTTGGGCGCCATGGCGCGCACCAGTTGAGCGGCCAGGGGCCGCTCGTAGGCCGACCAGAGCTGCTTGACGGCCTGATCGTAGCAGGTGGCGCGGCGATTCTCCGGCACAGACTCGAGCAAGGCGATGAGCGGGCTCAGGTCGCGGCTGCTGCGAGCCTGTGCGGTGGCCTTCGAGACGGCATCCGGTCGAAAGTAGATGAATAAGATGATGACGATGGCGACACCAATCGCCAAGCCGAAACCCATGATGAACTCCTTGGTGGCATGCGCTCGCTCTGTGGCAGCGCTCTCTCGACAACTGCAACGCTTACTGAAGGTCGAGAGCATGCGGGCTCTTCGCTGGCAACGCGCTGAGCTCTGCTCGCGAAACGATTCTGACAAAAGGATAGGCGTTCGATGGTCTGCTGTGTTGGAAGAGGCGTGAGGGCGACGCGAGTGCATCGTCCAGTGGCATGGGCTTGAGGCGTGTCAGGCATGGCAACCGAACGGCGCATGGCTTAGAGCTCTGAGGCCTGGGAGGCGAGCCAGAGCTGCTCCATACGCGCACAGAAGAGGGGGTCTTGGCTCAAGCTCTCGTGCATTCTCTCGATCAGAGCTTGTCTGGTTCCAGGTGCGAGCTGGGCAAAGCGAAGCTGACCAAGCTGCTCGATGACCTGGTGGGCTAGCTCATTGACATCTCGGATGGTGCCTTGCCTCACCAGGGCCGCTACCTGCTGAAAAATTGCTTGGGGGCTGGCGTTGGCGGCTTCAGCAGTGCCTCCACCCTGCACAGCGCTGCTCGCCGTGCTGGGAGCGCTCTGGGCGGTGTTGGAGACACTGGAGATGGCGAGGCGATGGATGGGGTCGACCATACGAACTCCTGCTCTAAGCCTAGCACAGCGCCTTTGCCGATGCCAAAACAGACGACGCACGGTTTCTGTTCGGCTGCTCGCAGCTAGGCATTGTCGACGGGCTGCAGGAAGAGTTGCGTGGCGGGCCGGAGAAATTCGGCACGCCTCGTCCCTAGTTCCGACACTCAGTGTAGCAATGTGGAGCTCCCGGGATGGGGGCATCGAGGGCAGCTCTAGCATACGACGAGAGCCACAAGCCCTAATCGTATTCTCGCTTTTCGATAGACCTCTCGGGAGTGGGATGGCCGTCGCCGTTTCGAAGAAACGACATCAGAGCAAGCAAAAGAGATTGCCAAGAGGTGCAAAATCGAGTAATCGAGAACCCTCGACACGGTCGAGTCGTGCTCAAGCCAGTGTGGCAATCGAGTGAGCTGTCTTCGTGTCGAATCCATTTGCTTCGGGCTGTCCGAAACGCCTAGATGACCAGGCGTACTGCTACCAAAGGAGAACGTGCTCATGAAAGCTACCGTCAAGGCTCTGTTGCTCGCCCTTTCCGTTCTTTTCCTCTTCGGCCTCAGTGCATGCAAGAGTGACGCAGAGAAGCTCATCTCTTACATGGAAGAGATGGGCGGCATCATCGAGAAGAACAAAGATGACTGCGACAAGATGGGCGATGAGCTGCAGAAGTTTGCCGATTCCAATGGCAAAGAGATGCAAGAGCTGATGAAGAAGCTCAAGGACGACAAGAGCGCGGAAGACAAGTACAAGGACCGGATGGAGAAGGTCGAGAAGCAGATGGAAATGATCGGCGAGTGCTTCATGAACGAGAAGGTGATGAAGGCCTTCGGCGGCATCATGAAGGAGTAGTCCTCTCGTAGGACCACGAGGAGCCGCGCGACCGCTGGTCGGGCGGCTTTTTTCGTTTTCGGAGGCAGGCTCAGCCTGGAACATCGCGGGGGGCCTGTCGCTTCGAAGAAGAGCGGAGCGCCATGGGCTGCTTGGTGCCTCTTGTAAAGCTCCAGAGCCAGGGACTCCGAAACGCCACGATACCAGCGACCCGTGGCCTCCTGGCTTCGCGTTCACAAGGGCTTCGCCTTTTTTGGGGGCAGAGCCCCATCGTCGTTGGCGATGGGCGTGGCTCGCGAGAGGCTGTTTGCCCCGTGCAGTTGAGCTCGTCGGCTGGCAGCCTAGCCTAAGCGCAGCTGCTCGCTCGTGCTGTAGGGGCCATCGAAACGCGAGACCGCGCTTCGATGGACGCCCTGGGCCGCTGACTGTCTGTCTGACGACAGAGGGCAGGGCTTGCGTGCGAGAAAGGGCACGCAAGCGCTGCTTGTAGTGTGGCGCAGCGCAAACGCTGCTGGAGGCGCGGTCTCGAGGGCTTAGAACATACCGCCCATACCGCCCATGCCGCCCATGCCGCCCATGCCACCCATGCCGCCGCCGCCAGCAGGGGCTTTCTCTTCGGGCTGGGGAACTTCGCTCACCATCGCCTGCGTGGTGAGCAGCAGGCCAGCGACGCTCGCCGCGTTTTGGATGGCGCAGCGGGCCACCTTGGCCGGGTCGATGACGCCAGCTTCGAAGAGGTCTTCATAGGTGTTGCTCGAGGCATTGTAGCCTTGCGAGCCCTGGGCTTCGCGAACCTTCTGGACGACGATGGAACCATCGACACCAGCGTTTTGCGCGATCTGACGCAGCGGCTCTTCCAGGGCACGACGCACGATCTGCACGCCGAAGTCCTCATCGGACTGCACCTTGAGCCCCTCGAGGACCTTGCTCGCGCGGATGTAGACCACGCCGCCGCCAGGGACGATGCCCTCTTCGACAGCAGCGCGGGTCGCGTTCAGGGCGTCTTCCACGCGCGCCTTCTTCTCCTTCATCTCGACCTCGGTGGCAGCACCGACGCGAACGATGGCGACGCCGCCCACCAGTTTGGCGAGTCGCTCTTGGAGCTTGTCGCGGTCGTAATCCGAAGTGGTTTCGGCGATCTGCGCGCGGATCTGGGCCACCCGCTCTTCAATCTTCTCACTCGAACCAGCGCCACCGACGATGGTGGTGTTGTCCTTGTCGATGCTGACGCTATCTGCCGAACCGAGATCCTCGGGCTTGACGTTCTCGAGCTTGAGGCCAAGCTCTTCGGAGATGAGGTTGGCACCGGTCAAGATCGCGATGTCTTGCATCATGGCCTTACGACGATCACCGAAGCCAGGCGCCTTGACGGCTGCGACCTTCAGGGTGCCGCGCATGCGATTGACGACCAAGGTGGCCAGCGCCTCGCCTTCGAGATCCTCGGCAATGATGAGCAGAGGACGACCAGATTGGATGGTCTTCTCGAGCAGCGGCACCACGTCCGCGACGGCTGAAATCTTCTTGTCGTAGAGCAGGATCATCGGATTCTCGAGCACTGCCTCCATCCGATCCTGATTGGTGACGAAGTAGGGGGACAGGTAGCCGCGGTCGAACTGCATGCCCTCGACCACCTCGAGCTCCGTTTCCAGGCCCTTGGCCTCTTCGACGGTGATCACGCCTTCCTTCCCGACCTCGGTCATGGCGTTGGCGATGATCTCGCCGATGCTGTGGTCGGAGTTGGCGGAGATGGTCCCCACCTGGGCGATCTCTTTCTCAGACTGAGTCTGCTTCGAGAGCGACTTGATCTCGGCCACCACGGCGTCCACGGCCTTGTCGATGCCGCGCTTGAGCGTCATCGGGTTGTGGCCCGCGGCGACGAACTTGGCGCCTTCGCGGTAGATTGCCTGCGCGAGCACCGTCGCGGTGGTGGTGCCGTCACCCGCAGTGTCACTGGTCTTGGAGGCGACCTCCTTGACCATCTGCGCGCCCATGTTCTCGAACTTGTCTTCGAGCTCGGTTTCCTTCGCCACGGTGACGCCGTCCTTGGTGACGGTGGGGGCACCGAAGCTCTTCTCGATCACCACGTTTCGTCCACGGGGGCCGAGGGTGACCTTCACCACATTGGCGATCTGGTTGACACCGTTGAGGATCTTGCGGCGCGCGCGTTCGTCGAAAAGAATTTCTTTAGCGGCCATGTAACACTCCAATCTCTCGATGATAGGACTCTCGAGGAGTCACTGATGATGCGAGTCTGGGATGAGCTGACTGATGCGAGGGACCATAGCTCCGAGTCTACTCGGAGACGATCCCGATCAGCTCGTCTTCCCGCAGGATGATGTGCTCAACCTCGTCAATCTTGATCTCGTTGCCTGCATACTTGCCGAACATGACACGCTCACCGACCTTCACGTCCAGGGCTTCGATTCGTCCGCTTTCGGTTCGCTTGCCCTCGCCGACAGCGACCACCAGCCCCTGCTGAGGCTTCTCCTTGGCCGTGTCGGGGATGATGATACCAGCGGCAGTTTTCTGTTCGGCTTCGATTCGTTTCACCAAGATCCGGTCGTACAGTGGACGCACTTTCATGTTGAACACCTCCGAGATGACGTCACTGCGCTCACCCACTGGCGAGCGCTCGCTTGGGCCGCCGGAACGCTAGACACCGCCTCTCGGGGGTCAACTCTCGGGTGCGAAATTTGTGCTTCTAGGTGATGGCAGGACCCTTTTGCTCTGCCCGCAGCAAACGGCCGCTCGCCACTCGCTCACCCGCGTGGAGCACACGGCCATCATCGGCGAGGCTGAGGAGCTCGACACGCTCACCAGCGCCTAAGTCTGTCCAATGCACGGGGAAGAGCAGCTTCATCAACTCAATCACCCCCAAGGTATCTTCGACACCGATTATCGAACCCACCCGTGCAAACGGAGGGTGTCCGGGGATGGGCGATCTGTAGAATACGCCGCCGATGGGCGCGAGCAGGAATTGAGTGTCCGCCTCCTCACGTTTGGTGGTGGCAGTGGCTGCTCGAACACGCTGGTCAATAGGTTCTGCGACAAAGAGCTCTGCCCCGTAGTCCAAGGCTGAGCTGCACGCACCAAAGCAACGCACGACCCGCATCGGTTCTTTGTTCGGGCAGTAGATGGGATAAGAGATGCCGAGTTGATAGAATACGCCGATGGGGTGCTGCGCGTCAAAGCTATCACCCTCTCGCAGCTGCAGTCGCAGCACGCCTACCCCTGGGCTGCAGCCCCAAAACTGCTCACCCCGCTCGAGCAGGAGCAGCTCGACACGGTGTCCGACGATGCTCATCGCTTTGGCTCGTGCTGCGTATCCTGAGCGCGCTCGAGGGTCGAGAGTTCATGCAGGGTCCAGATCCGCGGATTCTTGATGCGTCGGGTACCGCTGCTCTGATAACAGGCCTCGACCAAGGCGACGAGATAGTCCCTCAGCCCTGCCAAGTCGACGAGCTCGTCCACCTGCTGGGCCGAGGCCGCGCGAAGCGGCTCCATGTCTGCCTCGATCGCTTCGGCAAGCGCCTGCATCCCCTGCTGCAGCTTTTCTTTTTCAGGGCTCTCCTTCAGCTCTAGGTTTGAACCCAACTTGCTGCGGTAGGTGCCCAGCGCCAAGGTTCGGCCCTCCATCACCCCCAGCCGCGTGCACACCGTTGCGAGCTGCACCACAGGCTTGAAGGGCAAGCCTGCCATGGCATAGTAGCCTGCGCCCGAAGCCTTGCGCAGCAAGACCGTCAACACGGGGCTGCGGTGGGTGCTGTTGGCATAGATGAGGTTTGAGCCAAAACCCAGTAGGCCCTCAGCTTCAGCCGCCGTTCCGACGTCGAAACCGGCAACGTCCTGCAGCCAAATGAGCACGAGACCGTCATCGTCACAGGCACGGCTGAAGAGGGAGAGTTTGCAGATGCCATCGCGGTAGAGGATGCCGCCAGCTCGGGCACCCTCTTTGTCGGGGCAGAGCCCCTGTCGATTGGC
>JAVFAO010000135.1:0-15638 GCA_034002465.1 Myxococcota bacterium | reverse complement strand
GGTGACGCGGAGCTTGCGAGCGAGCTGACTGCGAGTATCCGTGGGGAGATGTCGGAATACACGCCGTTCTTCGTCCACTTTGCACAGAACGCATTGTTGTACAAGCCGGCTCTGGGCTTCTTTGGACAGATTGTGACCAGCAACGAGGGTCGCGCAGAGGGGACCTTCAGCGTCAAGGAATCGCTGATGCCGATCGTCAACTTTGCTCGCCTCTACGCGTTGCATGTGGGGCTCGATGAGCGCAACACCTTGGAGCGGCTCCGCCGACTTCTCGACAAGACGGTGCTCAGCGCGTCGAGCCACGCGGAGACGGTGTCAGCCTATGACTGCCTGATGGAGCTGCGGCTTCGTCATCAGGCGCGGGCGGCGATCCGAGGTGGCCAGCCGGACAACCAGCTCAACCCTCGGCACCTCACTGAGGTCGAGACGGCGATGGTGCGCAAGTCATTGGCTCAGCTCTCCTTGATGATGAAGCGTTTGAGCTTCGATTTCTTGGGGCACTCGTGAGCGCCGGGCTAGGCAAGCTGTGACTGACCCGACTAGAAAAGTGAGTTGATTTCTGGCCTTGACGCAAGCCCAGAATGCGGCGTATCCTGCCGCTTCACTCTGCGTGCTGCGTATCGAGGTAGAGCCCTCGGCCGTAGCAAGCCCGTGGGAATCCCACTCGCCTGCCCGACCGTCGTACTCATGGCTGCCCTGAGAATGGGCCAGCGTCTTGTTTTCGTGTGTCGTTCCTCCAGCTGGGAGTGTGCTCGCAATGCTTCATGAACCTGCTGCAGTCAACAAGACAGACCACGCTGCTCACTACAAGTCCGTTCTTGGTGTGCGCATGTTTGTGGTCTATGCGCTTGTCTACATTGGATTTGTGGCGATCAATCTGATTTCGCCTGCGTCGATGTCGAGTGTGGTTGCTCTGGGTCTAAACCTGGCCGTTGTATACGGGTTCGGGCTCATCGTCTTCGCGCTGGTCTTGGCGGTCATCTACAACCAGCTCTGCCTCAAGGAAGAGGAGCGAAGCGAGCAGGCGGCTGCAAAGGAAGAGGAAGCTGCCAAGAGCGTCGACACTGCATCCAAGCGGACGACCGAAAAAAAGGCTGCCTCACTCAAGCTCGTCGAGGACGACGAGCCTAGCAAGGCAGCCAAGGCAAAGAAATCAGAGGCGAAAGCCGTCGACGAAGACGATGACGACGCTGATGATGCGGTTGATGACGGCGACGACGATGACGCCGAGGTCGACGACGAAGAAGTAGACGACGAAGAAGACGACGATGAAGCCAAGGCTTCGAAGGCCCAGGCCAAGCCCGAGGTCAAGGCTTCGAAGGGCGAAGCCAAGGGCTCGAAGTCAGAAGCCAAGCCAGCCGCAAAGGCCGAAGCCAAGGGCTCGAAGGCCGAGGCCAAGGGCTCGAAGGCCGAGGCCAAGGGCTCGTCTGGTGCCAAGGGCGCGAAGTCGGAAGCCAAGCCCGCCAGGTCTGGCAAGCCGGCAACCAAGTCAGCCAAGGCGAAAGGAGCGGCGAAAAGCAAGAGTGGGAGTAAGACCAAGAAGTTGGGGGAACAGGGCAAGCGCCCAATGGACAAGAAGTCGAGTGACGACAAGAAGAAGGGTGAGTAGTCATGGATGCGATGCCCATTGTCATTTTCGTGGCGTTCGTCACTTTCGTACTATTCCTCTCCTTTTTCTTCGCGCGACGTGCCCGTAGCGCTGCGGGTTACTACGCAGCGGGGGGGAGCATCCACTGGTCGGTGAACGGCATCGCCTTCGCTGGCGACTACCTCTCCGCCGCTTCCTTCCTCGGCATTTGCGGTATGATCGCGACCGCGGGCTACGACGGATTCCTCTACTCCATTGGCTACTTGGCTGGTTGGATCGTGGCTCTCTTCGTGGTTGCCGAGCCGATGAAGCGGCTCGGCAAATACACCTTCACCGACGCCCTGGACGCCAAGTTCAACTCGAAGGGCATTCAGCTCGCGGCTGCGATCAGCACGCTCATCGTCTCGGTCTTCTACCTCATCCCGCAGATGGTCGGCGCTGGTGTGTTGGTGACGCCGTTGCTCGGCCTGCCACACTGGATTGGCGTCATCATGGTGGGCACCATCGTCATCACCATCGTCGCCACTGCAGGCATGACCTCGACCACCTACGTGCAGTTTCTCAAGGGAGCGCTGTTGATCGTGTTCTCCACCGTGCTGACGGTGGCGGTCTTGATGCGCGGTGTCTCTGTCGACCCCGACCAGGGTGGCAAGGTGCCCTTCCACGACTACACCAGCATCAGCGCGGTTGAGCTGGATGGTGCTCTGCAGCTCTCCGATCCCAGCTACACGGTGCTTGCTGAGAAGGCGCTGCCCAACAAGCTCGTCTTCGTCAAGCTCGTCAAGGACGGGCGCGAGAGCTGGTGGAAGAAGAGCATCACCGACAACGGTGTGGAGCTGAGTGAGACGCAGTTCGTCGCGGAAGCTGGGGATGGCAGTAAGCTCATCAATGGCGCGCCCGCCTCGGCAGAGAACCAACTGCGACAGGTCGGCAACCTCATTGCCATCGATGGCAAGCGAGGCAAGGAAGCGGCTACGGGCTCACTCGGACCCTTCGAGTTTCTCGCCGTGATGGCTTCGGAGAAGACCCTGATCCGCGTCTTCAAGCCCGCAAAGTTCGAGGACGAGGGCCGAAAGCTCACCGTCTACTATCCCAGCGTCAGCAGTGGCGACAAGCTGCTCAAGCCAGGTCAAAAGTTCAAGGTCGAGGGCACGCTCATCGAGAAGCTCGACTTCATCTCACTGATGCTCGCGCTCTTTCTGGGTACCGCCGCTTTGCCGCATATCCTCATCCGCTACTACACCGTGCCCACCCCCGCCGCTGCTCGAAAGAGCACCATCGTCGCCATCGCCGCCATCGGCTTCTTCTACGTTCTCACCCTCTACATGGGGCTCGGGGCGATGGCCAACGCCGTCGTCAACCCGGCAGACAACAACATGTCTGCCCCATTGCTGGCTCGCTCCTTCGGAAACGTGCTCTTCGCGGTCATTTCTGCCATCGCCTTCGCGACGGTGCTCGGCACGGTAGCTGGCCTGATCGTCGCAGCCTCTGGCGCAGTGGCCCACGACATCATGGATCGCTACTTGGGCATGAAGATGACCGACAAGAAAAAGGTCATGGCTGGAAAGCTCGCGGCCTTGGGCGTCGGCGTCGTCGCCATCCTCCTCGGCATCGTCTTCAAGGGGGTCAACGTCACCTTCCTCGTTGGCTTGGCTTTCGCCGTGGCAGCGTCGGCCAACCTGCCCGCCATCGTCATGCTCTTGTTCTGGAAGAAGACGACGGCCAAGGGCATCGTCGCCTCCATCATCGTTGGCATCAGCCTCTCCATCGGCATCATCCTCTTCTCACCAGAGCTCTACGATCTCTACGGGTTGCAACGCATTGATGCCCCCATCCCCTTTGCCAACCCCGGACTGTTCTCGATCCCGGCCAGCTTCATCACCTTGATCGTGGTCTCTCTCATGACCCAGAAGACCCCCTCGGGGGCTCCGGACAAGGCCCTTGCCAAGAGCTGAGGTCGTTCGCGACTTCCTCCCCGAGCCAACGAGGCGATCACATTGTCGCTGCGAGCTCCCAACTCGATGAGCTGGGTGCTCTTGATTCGCTCGCGTCTGACAACGGCCGCATCTGTCGACCGAAGAATAGGAGCATTTGCCATGCGTTGCGTTCGTGCCCTGATTCTCTCCCTCATCCTCTTGGCCAGTGCACCTGCTGCAGCCTACGAAATCAAAATCTCTGAGGAGTCGAGCCTGAACATCGACTTCCTGCTGCAGACCTGGGCTCAGTTCAACGAGAACGGCTCACCCTACCAGGATGAGTGGTCCAAGGACTTCTTCGTCCGCCGAGCGCGCTTCCTGCTCTTCGGCAAGGTCAACAAGTACATCTCCTTCTTCATGGAAACCGAGCAAGCCAACTGGGGCCTCAACGGGGACTGGAGCTCCTCCATGTTTCTGCAGGATGCCTTCGCCAGCTTCGCTGCCGTGCAAGACCACCTCATCGTCGATGTCGGGCTCATCCTCCTGCCCTTCACGCGGCACAACACGCAGGGCGCCATTGGCCTCTCGGGCTTGGACTACCACAGCGCGCTGATCCGCTTTCCCGCAGGCACCCATAAGGTCTGGCGGGACGTGGGTGTGCAGCTTCGTGGATACTTCCTCGACAAAACACTCCAGTACCGTCTGGGCGTGTTCGGCGGCTCGCAAGGGCAGACCCTGCAAACCGACGAAGCCAGCTCAGCAAAGGTCTACTCCAATCCCAGTGAATTGCCGCGTGTCACCGGCCGTGTGCAGTACAATATCCTTGGTACCGAGGCGGATCTCTTTGGCAAGGGTATCTATTTCGCCAAGGAGCCCATCCTCTCCGTTGGAGCTGGTGTCGATTTCGTCCCTGATGCTGTGCTCTCCGGACTCGCCGAGTTCGACGCCACGGGCAATATCACTCGGGACGCGGTGTTAGAGCATCGTTGGGGCGTGAGTGGCGATCTCTTCGCCGACATTCCCATCGGTGAGAGCATGGAAATCGTGGGACAGGCCACCTTCGTGCTCTACGCCGCAGGCGATGTGAAGAGTGAGAACGGCTGGGGCATCCTCTCTGAGCTGGGCTTTCGCTACGAGCAAATCCAGCCCATCGTGGGTTTTGATTACTTCGACAGCGAAGATCCATCGGGAATGCGAGATTACCAGTCGATCCAGGGCGGCTTGAACTACTGGATCCTCACCCACAAGGCCAACCTCAAGGCCCGCTACAGCGCCAACAAGATTGGTGAGGGCGACTGGCTCTCCAGCCTCGCCATCCAGGCGCAGCTCTTCTTCTGAGCCCTGCGCGCAGCTTGGGGCCGCCGACAGCTCCACGCGATAGCCGGCTCGTTCCTGGTCTGGCGCCCCCATGCCACCCACCCTTTGGGCTTGCCACCGCAGCACTTCACGTGCCGCGCGGGTGACACTGTGCACGCGCGCTGCTCCATCAGCGATGCCGCGAACGAGAACGCTTCTTGACGCGCCCGTCTTGTGGCACAGTCTTGCACCGTCATGAGTCCGCTCGCCGTTGCAAGGAGGTACCATGGACTTCGACAAGCTCAGCTCTAGCGTTCGTTCGGCGTTACAGGACGCACGAAGCATCGCCAAGCGTCTACGACACGAACAGATCGAGCTCGAGCATCTAATGCTCGCCTTGGTGTTGCAGGAGGCCAACGTCACGGCCATTCTCAAGCGACTGGGGGTGGACGTGAGCTACCTGGCGCGACGTCTCGAGCGAGAGTGTCAGCGTCTTCCCAAGTCGTTCAATGACTTGGAGCCCTTTGCCTCGACGCGGGTGGAGCAGGTCCTGAGCGCTGCACAGCGTGAAGCTCAGCGGCTCGGGCGAGAATACGCGGAGAGCGATGATGTGTTGACGGCGCTGGCGAGCAGCAATGCGGGACCCGTCCCTGTGATGCTGCGTTCGATGTCAGTGAGCCGTGAGTCGATCCCCCGGGCTGTGGCAGAGGTCAAGGGGACGCGGCGCGAGGAGAGAGCTTCGGCGGCTCCTCCGCCTGCCTCGCCTGGCGCTGCGAGGCCCGATCCCACGGCGCCCGTGGAGAATCTCTGGAGGGCGCGTCCAGGCGCGTATCCCAACCTCGAGAAGTATGGGCGCGATCTCACCCAGCTCGCCGCCGACAACAAACTTGACCAGGTGATTGGGCGGGATCAGGAGATACGGCGGCTGATGCAGGTCTTGGCGCGGCGTACCAAGAACAACCCCGTGCTCATTGGTGAGCCTGGCGTGGGCAAGACCGCCGTCGTCGAGGGCTTGGCGCAGCGCATCGTCAAGGGTGACGTGCCCGATGGACTCAAGGACCGGATGCTGGTCGCCCTCGATCTGGGGGCCTTGATTTCAGGGGCGCGGCTACGCGGCATGTTCGAGGAGCGACTCAAAGGAGTGGTCTCCGAAATCATCGACGCCAATGGGAAGATCATTCTCTACATCGATGAGATTCATTCATTGGTCGGTGCCGGCGCCGGAGAAGGCGGCGTCGATGCCTCGTCGATGCTCAAGCCCGCGCTCGCCCGTGGACAGCTCAAGTGCATCGGCACGACCACCATCCAGGAGTACCGACAGTCGATAGAGAAAGACCGGGCGCTCGAACGTCGCTTCCAGCCCATTCTGGTGAGCGAACCCACACGCGAGGAGGCCATCGCCATCCTGCGAGGCATCAAGACCAAGTACGAGCTGCATCACGGCGTCGAGATCCGTGATGAGGCCATCATTTCGTCGGTGACGTTTGCCGATCGCTACATCACCGACCGCTACCTGCCTGACAAAGCGATTGACCTAATCGATGAGGCGGCAAGTAGAATTCGCATTGAAATTGACAGCTTACCTGCGGATGTCGATCGCCTACAGCGGCGAGCCGACAACCTGAGCATAGAGCTGCGTGCGCTCGAGAAGGAGACCGACGCCGACAGCGCAGCGCAGCGAGAGCGCTTCAAGAAGCAGATCGCGGACCTGCAGTCACAGGTGCAGCGTTTACAAGAACAGTGGAAGGCCGAGAAGAAAGCCATCCAGGAGCTTCGTCACATCAAGGAGGCTTTGGAGAAGACCGAACGCGAGATCGAGCACGCCCGAGAGAGCGGCGATTTGGCGAGTGCGGCAGAGCTCAAGTACGGTCGCTTGCTCGATCTGAAGCGACAACTGCAAGTCGAGCAAGAACGCCTCGCTGGCTTCGGCGAGCGCATGCTGCACGAGCAGGTTGACGCCAACAACGTGGCTGGCGTGGTCGCCGCGTGGACGGGGATTCCTGTGGCGAAGATGCTCGAGAGCGAGCGAGAAAAACTCTTGCGGATCGAGGATCGGCTGCGCGAGCGGGTGGTCGGTCAGGACTCGGCGGTACACCAAATCGCCAACGCGGTTCGCCGGGCGCGCACGGGCCTGCAGGATCCCAATCGCCCCATTGGCTCGTTCATCTTTCTCGGGCCGACGGGCGTGGGCAAGACCGAGCTTGCCAAGGCCTTGGCGGGCTACCTCTTCGATGACGAGAAGGCGATGGTGCGGCTCGACATGTCGGAGTTCATGGACAAGGCACAGGTCAACCGTTTGACCGGTCCGCCTCCGGGTTATGTAGGCTTCGAAGAAGGCGGTGAGCTCACTGAGGCGGTGCGTCGAAGGCCGTATTCCGTCGTTCTCTTTGACGAGGTGGAAAAGGCCCACGCCGATGTGTTTAACGTCTTGCTCCAGCTTCTTGACGATGGTCATCTGAGCGACAGCAAGGGGCGACGCGTGGATTTCACCAATACCGTCGTCATCATGACCAGCAACCTGGGGAGTCACTTCATCCTCGAGCTCTTGCGCAGCGATCCTGGGTTGATGCAGGAGAAGGTCATGGAAGCGCTCGAGGCTCACTTTCGTCCTGAGTTCCTCGCGCGCATCGACGCCAAGATCATCTTCAACAGCCTCAGCCTCGAGAACGTCAAAGATATTCTCGAGATCCAGCTTCGCCGCTTGCATCGCTTGCTCGACGATCGCAAGCTCAGTCTTCGGCTCACGCCCGAGGCGAAAAACTGGCTCGCCGAACAAGGCTACCAGCCCGAGTTTGGCGCGCGGCCGGTCAAACAAGCCATCCTCGAACACATTCAGGATCCCCTCTCGCTCGACCTGCTGGAGGGCGATTACCAGCCCAACGACGTCATCGTTGGTGAACTCGACAGCGAGGCCGGCAAGCTACGCTTCACGCGGGAGCGTCCGTCAGGAGATGAGCATGCGCGCGAGCAGTGAGTGGCAGCTCTTTGTTCTGGCTGCGCTGGCGGCGTTCCTGCTCATGGGGGCGTGCGACAGTCGGCCAACACGAAAGAAGGCCGTGCTTGGCGATGAGGTGACCGTCGCCAAAGCGCCGCCGCTCGACGAGAAGGGAGAGCCCAAGGCGGTGCTCGAAGGCAGTCCGGAAGGCAAAGCGCTCGACCCTCTGGTCTTGCCGCAGGACCTGTGGCTGGGTGCTCCGCCCAGCCAGTCATTCATCGAAGCCGAGCACGCTCAGGAGCCCGTGCTGACGATGGATGACCGGGTCATCACCTTGGAGGAGATCGATGTGCAGCTGCGGACCCTGCCGTTCACCGCAGTTGCAGGTTTGCACAGCGAGCATGCTCAGCAGGCTCTACTCGAGCAGACGCGCGACTTCGAGCTGCTCGCCAAGGAGGCCCGGCGGCGCGGCTATGAGCAGACCCCTGCGTGTCGCTTCGCTCGCTTGCTCGGCTTGGTGCGGGCGTTGCGTATGAAGGTCTACGACGAGGCCACCCAGGAGGTGACCGAGGCTCAGATCGCGGTGCGCTATGAGGCCAATCGCTTTCGCTATCAGAGCCCTGAGAAGCGGCGCGGCAACCTCATCCTCGTGGCGACCCAAGAGGAGGCACAGGCTGCGCGCGCGCAACTGCTCGAGAAGGCCCCCAGCGATAGTCCTCAACGCGTTCGTAGCTTCGAGCAGCTCGCCACAGAGCTCAGTCTGCACAAGGGCAGCAAGCGGACTGGGGGCCGTATTCGCGCATTGGCTGTCAATGAGGCTGATGCAGATCCCATCATGCAGGCCTACCTGCCGAAGCTCTTCGAGCTTCCCCTCTATGGTCTGAGTCAGCCGTTTTCGGTAGGCGAGCAGTGGGGGCTGGCGCTGCTGGTGATGATCAACCCGGAGCGGAAGATGTCATTGCAGGACGCCGCGCCATCGCTTCGGACCCTGATTGCATCGGAACAGGCTGCCCAGCGCTTTGCGCGCATGATTGACGAGGCCGCGCAGAAGCATCAGCCCAGCGTCGACCTCTCCGCTCTGGAATCGCTCGAGCTGGTTGAGGAGACCCTACCCAAAGGCTATCAGAAAGCTCGCATTGCCGTGGCTCCGGACAAGGAGGAGCAGCTCGTGGCGTTGGCTGGTGGCACTCGAATCGACATGGGAATGCTGGCGGTGGCGCTGTCCGCGTGGCCAGAGCCTACGCAGCGCAAGTTGTTGCGTGCCATCCCTGGCACGCACCCTCCGGGCTTGCTTCGCAGCGAGTCTTCGCCTCCTGACTACGACTTCTTGTCGATGGGACGCTCGACCACCTCCCCGAAGTTGATGACACAGCGCTCCGACGAGGGACTCGGCGAGCTGCTCAAACGCCTTGCCGGGATTGCTGAGGAGGCACGCTTGCAAGGGATGGAGCGCTCTTTGCTTTTGGGATTGGAGGAGAAGGCCGCGCTGGTGGAGCTGCTCAAGACGGCGATTGACCAAGAGATCGGTGTGCTCGAAGCCAGCGACGGTGACGTGGAAGCCTACTACTATGCCCATCGTGACGAGTTCCGCCGTGCCGAGATGCGCAGAGGGGTGAGGGTAGTGCTCGCGACACGGGAGGAGGCCGAGCAGCTTCGCCAAGAGATTTTGACGCAGAGTAACGAACTAGAGCGCAGCTCAGCGTTGAGTCAAGAGGCGTCGCGTCGTTCGCTCATCGAGCATGATCGTGAGAACGGGGGCAGGTTGCCTTACGTGTCTCTCGAGGGAACCGACGAGCACGTGGATGCGGTCTCAGAGACGGCCAAGCAAATCCTGTTTGCCCTCGAGCCCAACGCGCTCAGCGAGGTCTTCGAAGACGAGGGGGGCTGGGTCATCCTGCTGCTGGATGCGGTGCGTGCCGCCTCGGACGTTCCGTTGTCAGCCGCTCGCGCCTCGATTCGTGCCAAGTTGGAGAGGAAGCCGAGGCAGGTCTGGATGCAAGCGTTTCTCGGCTCGCTGGCCGAAGGCATCGCGTTGACGCAGCATCCGGAAGCCTTGGAGCATCTGCATCTCCCCGAAATCCATCACGGACACTAGGTGACTGGTTTTTGTTGAGATTGGGATACGATTGTGGGGCTCTGCCCCACGCCCCGCCAAAGAGCAGCGCCCTTTGGAATCCCTTTGATTTCGAGTTCTTGCTGGCTCGCCGCGCTGTAAACCGCTGTCTTGCTGGTCTGCAAACCGTGAAGGGGCGACGCCTGGACTGCGGGGAAGTCGCCCGAGCAGATGAAAAGACCTACTCAGGTTGAGCAGTGTTGGCTTCGAGAGAAAGCAGAGCTTGCTTGAGGGCAGCGGCGTTGGGGTAGCGTTCCTCTGGGGTTTTGGCGAGGAGTCGCTCGACCACTGCGCGAATTCCGACCGGAGCGTCGATGCCTTTTCGGATGCGCAGCGGCGGCGGTTCAGCTTTGCAGTGCTTGATCATGACGGCGCGGTCGTTGCGGTCCGAGAAGGGCTTCTGGCCACTGAGCAGCTCATAGATGAGCACGCCCACGGTATACATCTCGGTGGCTGGACCGAGCAGCCCGGTGTAGCCTCGAGCTTGCTCCGGTGCCATGTACGCAGGGGTCCCGAGCACAGTGCTACTGGTGCTTCCAGGCTCTGCGCGGTCAAAGCGGGCGAGGCCGAAATCAGTCAGGCGGACGCGTCGACGTTCGAGGTCGAGCATGATGTTACCAGGCTTCAGATCCTGGTGCAGCACATCGTACTCATGAACGAACTCGAGAACTTCACAGAGCTGGGTGAGAACGGCGCGGAGAAACTTCCAACGGGCGGGACACTTGACAAAGTGGGTGAGCGGACGCCCGACGACGTGCTCCATCGTGAGGAAGGAGCGACCGTCGTGCGACATGCCCTGACTATAGTGGGGAATGATACCTGGGTGGGTCAGCAGCCGAGTCGCTCTCCACTCGCGTTCGAACTGAGCGATCACATGAGGGTTGTTCGCGAGTTCTTGGCGTGCGAGCTTGACGACGAATGGGGTGTCGCAGTGGGGATGTCGGGCCAGCCATAGCTCAGCAATTCCGCCAGCTCCGACCGGGCGGAGCAGCTCCAACTCTTCGACACCAATGCCGCTCAAGGGGTGCGGGGGGGGCTCGCGGAGCACCGGCTGAAGGGTCGGTGCGGTGTCACGTCTTGCCCCGATCGGGCTAAACTTGCCTGTGATGACTTGAGGGATTGCACCTGACGGTGTGACGTCGACCTTGCTTGGCCGCGTCTCGACGTCAGCTGCACATGCAGCAACATCGCCGTGGGTGTGAGGAGGCAATTCCAAAGTCAGTAACTCCACGAGTGAAGCGTATGCTACGGGACGATACGCAAAGGGCCAACGCCCCTCCACTCGGTGCAACCATCCAGAAGACGATGCATTCCGCATCCTCAGACACCAATCTAGTGAGCAGGACGCGATCTGTCGACTGAAAAAATCCACTTGGACTGAAAAACAGGGCGTGCAAGCTCTAGTGCCTCAAGGAAAAGTTGCACTCCAGTCGTCGCGTCGGGTAGCCGCCATCTCCGCTCCAGCGGTGGGAAAAAAAATCGCCCAGGGTGCTGTCACATTCGCCGAAACAGCGCTCCAATCTACGTTGAGGCTTGCAGAGAGGCGGGTCGCTGAGACGTTCAGGAGGGAAGATGAGGACGCTGGGTTTGTCGTTGGTCGCGGTTGTGTTCTGTACCCTTTCAGTGGGCGTCGCGATGGCTGAGGAGACGCGACCAAGCAAGGAGATCATCTTCGATGACGAGCTCATCGAAGGCGCTTCTCTGCTGCCCGCTGGGAGCGCGGTGGCGGTGCGAGAAGACGAGTCGTTGACCCATCTGATCAAGGCGCGCGATTCGTTCGTTGATGAGATGCTCAAGCAGGTCGAGGACCTCTGAGTCTCACGAGGGCGCCGGACCGTCTCGGTCAGCGCTCAAAACGTCTGTTCGCTGAGAAATTGGCGCGCGCTACGCAGAGCAAGCTCAATCATCGCGTCGACCGAGCGAGCGAGCAGCTTGGGGTCCGCACGGCGTTGGGTGGCAATGATATCCGAGACAGTGAGCAGGGACGCTGCACGTTGCCCCGCGTTCGCAGCCGAAGCGAGGACCATGCTGCTCTCCATTTCCAAGGCCAGTAGGCCAGAACGCTCGAGGGCTTGGAATCGCTCGGGCCGCGGGTCGTAGAAGAGATCGCAGGTGCCAACGGGCCCCACGTGGACGGGCAGGTCTTGCGTCCGAGCTTCTCGAACCAGGGTGGAAAGCAGTCCGAAATCGGCCACTGGAGAGATGTGTGCTCCCAGCAGGTCGCGGGTGGCACCGTCGAGCGGTGTCGCGACGTTGACTGCGATCAGCTCTCCCAACTGCAGACGGGGCTGCAGCGCGCCGCAGGTGCCGACGCGCAGAAAGACCCGAGCGCCCAGCTGGAGGAGCTCGTGGCAGACGATGGCGGCACTGGGCGAGCCCATTCCCGTGCACTGCACAGAGACCCGAGTGCCCTCAAAGAAACCAGTGTATCCGTAGAGGTGCCGATAGCTGTTGTAGCGACTCGCGCCGTCGAGGAAATTGCTGGCGATGTGCGCTGCGCGGTCGGGATCCCCAGGTAGGAGAACGAACTCGGCGAGCTCCTCGGGACTGGCGTGGATATGGATGGGCATGTTCAGCTCCGATGCTGACGAAACAGGGAGGAGAGGCGCTTGTGGGCCTTGTGATAGCGCTGAATCCGCTCCCAATCCGGGGCCGTGAGGGTGTCGATGCGCCGAATGTCGAGGTTGTCCTCGAGGTCGGCGAGCTTGATGCGGGCGGCGAGACGGTTACAGGCGATGCGCTCGATGAAGTCCTCGTAGCTTTCGTTTGCTTTGCGACTGAGGGCGACCACGGCGTTGACGAGCTCGATGGGAAAGCCTTGAGCTTCGAGCTGCTCGGCGGTGTGCGGGGAGTCCTCGATGACATCGTGCAAGAGGGCGACGCTCATGTTTAGAGGTCCGTCTTGCTTGAGGGCGAGGCGAAGTGGATGCGTGATATAGGCACATCCTGCCTTGTCGCGTTGACCTCGATGCGCATCGAGCGCGAGCTGCAACGCCTTTTCGAGCAGCAGCCAATCTGTTTCGAACTCATCAGCACGTTCACCGACGGCGGTCAGCTCGCCTGCGTCGGCATCGCGTGACTTTGCGTCCTGCCAGCCCAGCTCGAGCAGGGCATGTGAGAGCTCGAGCGCGTCTGTGGCCTGATATTCGGGGGCGCGTTGCGTCGTGCAAAGCAGCACCGCATCTCGCCAGTTCGCAGGTACGGCCGAGGAACCTTGGCTGGCTCCGAGCAGCGCACCCGTGATGCAGGCATTGGTGTCGGTATCGCCACCCGCCATCACGGTCTGCACCACTCCTTCCTCGAAGGAGCTGGTATTGAGGAGGTGGAAAAAGGCGTTTTGAATCGAGACCAGCGCGTTTCCGTGTGCTGCCCCATCGCATCTTGGAGCGTGGCTGCGCGCACGCAGCAGCGCATCACGCACGCCGACCTCAGTGACGTTTTGCAGGGCCTGTTCGTACATTTGTACGGGGGCTGCACCGCGGAGCCCATGTGCCATGGCGATGACGAAGGCCACACACGCGTCCTGGGCTGCTGGCGCTGGATGGGTCAGTGCACTGTCGCGCCGCACCAGAGCGGCGAGGGTATGATCAGCCAGAAAGGCGCCGTAGAGAGCCCATGGGCAGACGCGCATCATCGAGCCGTTGCCGTGCTTCTCGGGGCTACCGTTGACCGACGCTGCGTGTGCCGAGAGCTGCGCTTCAGTGATGCGGTCTGGCTCAGGGACAGTGAGGGCTGCGGAGGTCAGGACGCCAATGTCGAGTGGTGAGCTATACCGCCACCGCACGTAGGCCCTGGCGATCATGTCGAAGTCGGGGCCGTAGTTGATGAGGCAGCGGACGAGGGCGAGGGCGAGCTCAGAGTCGTCGGTAATCTGACCCCGCTTGATGAAGAGTGGGCCTCCACCCACGATCTCGCGCAATCCTTGCGGATAGAGCTGCCGAATGACGGTGGCCGTCTCACATTCAACAGTGGCACCGAGCGCATCTCCGACGAGCTGACCGAGGAGCAGGCCCTCGGCGCGAGCGATATGTTCGGCGCTCAGCAACTTCGGGATAGCGATGGAGTCCTCTGGTTGTCGCATGTCCCGATTCTCCTCTGCGTGGGGCCGATGAAGGAAGCTTGCGCGCACTGCGCTGGAAGCGGTCCTAGAACGTGGGCAACAGCGCTCTTGCCAAGAACAACCGAAAGCGACGCCGGGAGGGTAGGAGCGCTGGGAGCACTGCGGCGAGCCTTTGCAGCGCACGCCTGCTCGGCAGTGTCGACTCCGCCTGCACCTTGGCGAAGACGTCTTCCATCGCGGCCTGAAGCCCCGTCGCTGGCAGCTGCAAGTCTAGCGCATCGTCTGCCGTTGGCAACAGCGCTCTTGTCATTCGTGCGCGCTGCGGCTGAGCTCCCGGCACATGGAAAGGTGAGGGAACAAGCGCCTAATCGACAAGAACCTTGGAATTATCGGGAAGAAGCGTTTGCTTCGCTGCCTTTGCGATGCGCAGAGTGCCGTTGGGGTGTTCGGAGAGTGGTTGAGAGCGTCTCAGCGAGGGCTCGGGGCGAGTTTGGGCATAGCAGCGGGCTCGAGCTGTGGCTCGTCCTTGAGGACGCTGTGCAACGCCTCGGAAACCGAAGGATTTCGCTCCGCGATGACAAGCTGCAGGAGTCGCTCGTCGACGAGCGGACGTAGTTCATTTTGCTGACGCAAAGGCCCAAAGCCCATCACGGCGAGCTCACGGATGGCGCTGTTCTCGTCGGTGCTGAGGGTCGAGAGCAAGTCGATGCGCTGCAGCGGGTCGTAGGCCTCGAGCGCGTGGGTGAGCGTGATGATGGCGCTGACGCGGACGTAGTTTTGCTCTGGGGGCAGGGTCTGGAGCAGCTCGCTAACGAAGTGCTCGGCTTCTTCGCTCGGGTAGAAGGCGAGGGCTCGCAGGGCACGGCCTCTGAGGGAAGAGTCGAGCGCTGGGTTGGAGGCCATGGCCATCAGCTCGGCGGGCACATCGAGTTCGCCTTCAAAGGCCTGGAGGGATTCTGGGCTTGGGCTTCGTTCATGGTCGAGCAGGATGAGCGCCAATCCGGTGCGCGTCTTGCCGTCGAGCTCCAGAGAAGGCTCATCGACGACGTTCTGCGCTGCCACCGAGCAGGGCACGAGCAAGAGCAGAGTGAGGAGCAGAGGTCGAAGACGTGAGACGAAAGACATGCCTGACTCCTGCTTAGCGTCCACGGGGGTTGAGACGCATGATCAAACCTTGGGTGTTGCTGAAGGATTGCGTGACCATTCCAGTGATAGCGTAGGGATACATGATGTTGTACATGCAGGCTTCTGTATCCCACATTTCGCTTGGAGGCTTCGTGCAGGAGACGGTGTCGGCGATGACGTCATGCATCAACACACCATCGTATCTCTGGGCCTCAGTGACGTGATAGAAGCCAAAGAGATGTCCGAGTTCGTGCGCGATGATGTCCCCGGTCGAGGTGGCTGAGGATTGCACGATCATGGTGATCCCAGAGCCACCGGTACCGTTGACACCCACTGGAGCAGGAATCCCACCAGCGACGCCCAACGCGTCTGTGCTATAGCCGCCATCGAGGTTGATATTGCTGACGAGGAACACATTGAGCCCGCCCTCTGGTGCCTTGATGCTCTGCTGTCGCTGCATCTGGTGCAGCTCTTCTGAGCCGTTGATGATGGAGTAGTCCGAAGGCATGTCGTAGTAGCGGATGGAGCCAAGGCTAATGCCGTGGGTGTTGAAGAATTGGTTACGCATCCGGTTGACGACATTTCTCAGGAATCTGCTTTGGGCA
>JAVFAO010000134.1:0-15644 GCA_034002465.1 Myxococcota bacterium | reverse complement strand
GGGTTTCCAAAGGGCTAGCCCTTTGGCGGGGTGTGGGGCAGCGCCCCAAAGACCATTCGTTCGCTCTCACGAACCCTCGCAGCGCTGGGCAGGCGCACCGGATGCGCCCGCGACAGACGCTGACTCCTGCCTCGCTGCGCTCACTTGTTTGCTTTTCTGCAAAGCGTTCAGCACTACGGAGGGACAGTGGTCATGAAGCGTGTTTCCATTCAATCGTTGAGCCCATTCTTGGCTGCGTTCTTGGTCCTCGTTGGCTGTGACGACACTCCGCCCAAAGTCGAGCCAGACGCAGAGCTGGGTGCGGATGAGCTCAGCGAGCTCGACACCGATTTGGACTCCGACGAATCCGACGACATGACTGAGTCCTCCGAGCTCGAGGACCAGCCACAGCCCGACGTCGACACCGACGCGCCCGACCCATCCCCGGATCAGCCTGACGACGAAGTCGACCAGGATTTCGGCGATCTTGCTGATGTTCCCGACGTCCCCGACGAGGAAGAGCTCGTCGACCCCTGCGCGCCACCTGCTGCGGCTGATAGCCTGCGCCGGGTGGTGCTCTCGCATCCCTATGCGCCTGGCGAACCGGCCGGGCGGCTCTACGAGGTCCTCGAGCTCTCTGCAGATGGCAAGCTCTCTCGGCCGCAGCAATTCTTCGAGATGGAGCGCGCGCTGTGGGGGGAAATCCACTTCACCCCCAACGGCCGCATCGGGGTGGTGGTGCAGGATCGGGGCACACTCGGGGTCTTTCGCTTCGAGGATGATCACAGCGTCGCCGTGGTGCATGACGGCTTCAGCGAAGACTTCTACGCCGGTTCGGTCGTGTTGCTTTCGCAGCACGAGCTGCTCATCGTCGACGAAAACTGGGCCGAGAACGGTGGCGGCATCTTCTCGGCATACCTTGGCTGCGATGGAAGCATCAGTGACGTCCGCAAGCTGGCGAGCACCAAGCTGGCGCGCGGGCTCCAGCCTTTGGCGAATGGCGACTTCGTCGTTGCTGCCCGTGATTTCGAGGGCCAGGCGCCAGCGGGCAGCGACGCGCTGCTCTTGAGTCTGGGTGGGTCGCCAGCGCTGCTGGGCTCGGTGGATGCCTTTGGCGACGACGACGCCATCGTCTCGTCGACCGCCTTGACCAAGGACGGCCAATACTTTTTGTTGGCCGACAACAGCGCCTTTTCGGGCATCGATAATCGCGTCGCGGTGGTGCGGGTCGACGACACGAGCCTGAGCGCGGTGCAGGTGCTGGGCCCCTTCGTCGACCCTGCGGCGTTGCTCTGTTCTCCCTTCAACAACGCCGCGCTGGTGCTGGCTGCAGAGGACGACGCCATCTACGCCCTCGACTACGACCCGGCGCTCAGTCCACCCTTTACACTGCGCGGTGAGCTCAGCTACCTCGGTGGCAAACCGCTGCTGCCCACCAGCGCCGCCATGATTGCGCGGGGTCCGCTCGAAGGCCGAGTGTTGGTGGCCGAGAACGTGGCGCTGCGTCAGCTCCAGTTCCATCCTGACGGCAGCGTCGAGGACCTGGGGGCCTTCTCCTTCGGCGAGGGCTTGGAAGCCATCACTGGAGTGGTGGGGGTGCAGCCCTGAGCGAGGATGTTTGACCGTTGCGTTCGAGGACGCGTCGAAAGGCAGAGAAGAGCGCTGCGACCGCGAGCTCCGCACTGTGTTCGAGATGTGCCTCGAGTGAGCAAGGATATGGGCAGTACGCGCTGGGCCCGAGCTCGCGAGAGCACGAATTCCACCGGAATGGCGAGAGGATATTGTGCCATTCGCTCATTCGCTCACTTTCGATTGCTTCAACAATCATTCTTCACTATGCTGGCCGTCAAGGCTTCTCGCAGCTCAGCCATGCCTCCCCCATGCCCTCACGATCACTGAGTGTCACCCGGAGCATCGACGATGAGACAACTCTGTATTCTGCAACTTCTGGTGTCGTTACTGGCCAGCGCCTGCGATGATGGTGGCTCAGGGTTAGCTCCTGACACTTCCGCTGAGGACTTCACCTCTGACACCGAGGATAGCGTGCTTCCTGATGCCACCGCGGACACCGAGGACAGCGCGCTTCCTGATGCCACCGACACAGTCCCTGACACCGAGCCGGACAGCACCGAGCTGGACCTGATAGAGCCGCCTTTCCAGGGCATGGCCGGTCTCGCTGCGACCTCCGATGGGCGCGTCTGGCCGCTTCTTGCGCCCACGGGCGAGCCCTTTGCAGCCCGCGAGCCCATCTCAGCCGAGACCCGTGCGCTGAGCCTCTGGCCCGCAGGCGATTGCGTTCTTGGCACCGAGGTGGGCCGACAGCACGTCGTCCGATTTGGCCCCGCCCCACACTTCGCGGTCGAAGACATCTGGGATCTCGGTGCCGACAGTTGGCCCGTTGCTGCCACTCCTCTGCCTGACAGCGCTATCGTCGTCTCCCTGGCGGCTCGCCCCGAGCTCATCGTCCTCGCCAACGACGGCAGCCAACGCACCATCGCGCTTCCAGACCTCGACGATCCCGACGGCGACCCCGACGCCGACGCCATGCTGTTCGATGGCGAGCACCTCCTCGTCCTGCTTTCGCGACTCGACGCACAGGCCGACCCCGACGGTTTCGATCGCGGCGACCCCGCCGTGCTCGCCGTCGTCGACCCGAGCGACGGCACCCTCCTCGACACTCTCGAGCTCCCCCTCACCGATGCACGACCCGGCCTGGTGCGCATCGACGACGACTCCTTCGCCGTAGGTCTCGCTGGACAGGAGCGCGAGGATGCAGGCGGCGGTTGGTTCCAACACGCCGCCGATGGCGCGATCATGCTCGTCGAGCGTGGCGTCGATGGTCGCTACGTTCTGGGGCCAACCCTCGTCACCGAAGAGCAGCTCGGCGGCGGGCTGACCCATTTCGTCATGCTCGACGACTACCGCGGCGTCGCCATGACCAGCCATCTCTGGGGATTCAACGGCGCAACCTGGTTTCAGTACGACCCGGTCACCGCCGAGACCACCACTCAACGCATCGACGAGCCGAGCGGCGACTTTGCTGGCAGTCGCACCTGCCTTAGCCCAGACCGCTCCGTCGTGGGAGTGATGGGCAGGAAAGACTTCCTAGGTCGCGGCCTCGAGGCGGTGTATCTTTTCGACACCACGACCCATGCCCCGTTGCCCGGCTCGCCCCTCGAGCTCGGCGCCAATAGCTTGTCCTGTGTGCTCACCCTCCCGCGCTGAAGCGACGCTCATCGGTGCTGGCGAAGAGGAATGCGCTGTTTGCGAATGATGCAACGGACAAGACAGCGTCGCATCTCACCCTGAAGAGCCCATTGAGCGAAGGAGGGCGGCTCCAACTTGCCAAGCCGCTCGCCATGTGCGAGCAATGCGCCTGCGACCGGGCGAGCTGTGGCCTGGCGAGGAGTCAGCGATGTTTCAAGCTGCGCAAAGCCCAGATGCTGTTGAGTCTCAGGAACATAGGGGAACAGGCCAAGCGTCCAATCGACAAGAAGGCCCGGTGCTCCATTCTGGTACCCTGATGATGGTAGCAGGCTTTCGGGTCAAGGCCGAGCCCGTGGCGGCGTTGCTCGAGGGCCTGCAGCCCGTGCGCTCACTGCGCGGCCATGCGCTGCTGCTCCTGACCGCTTCACGGCACCGCAAGCACAGCTTCGGCGAGTTCGACGAGGCCACCATCTCGGTGCTGGTGCGACAGCCCGATGCTCCACCGGTCAAGCTCTTTCGTCCCTGGTGGGTCGACCTGTTCAGCGGCCAGCTCGCCGTGGCGAGCTTGTGGCACGGGGCGAGCACCGAGGAGGCCGCGCAGCGCCTGCGTGAGCAATGGCAGATGGAGATTGCACCAGCCACGCTGAGCTTCTACCGCCGCGCCAATTCGCGGGTGGTGGAGGTCAACGTCCCCGGCGGCCAGCTCTTCACGCTGAGCGTGATGAGCGGCCGTCAGTTCAGCCTGGGCCGACAGAAGCTGTGCATGCTCAACCGCAGCAGCAGCGGTTTCAGCCGCGCGCGTTGGGCTGGAGGCTGGCATGACGCCTGCCTCTCTTTGCGCGGCACCCAGCTCACCCTGGGTGGCCACCCGATGGCCAAGCGCTTGCTCGCGCTTGGCATCGATGCACCCCGAACCTGGACCCACGTCTTTGGGGCCTGCATCGATGCGCTGGACGGGATGATGGGTGTGGCCGAGCACCTGCCTGGTACTGTCTGAGTGGGCGCAGCGCGTCGCCTCTCGAAACCGAACACTGCTACGGCGCGCCAGGATTGACGCCGCTGGGCGTCAACCTTATCAGTAGAGGCATTGCTGCTTCTGGCTCGATGCTGAGGCCGTGGTCTCACGACGACGCACGCCAGCAAGCAACCAGAAATCATCGGGATTCCAAAGGGCAAAGCCCTTAGGCGGGGTGAGGGGCAGAGCCCCACAATCGTATTCCATTCCCCAACACACCCAGCTCTCCCAGCAGGAGCCCTTGCATGAGCAGTGTCCTCGCCATCATCTCCAAGGCCATCTTCGACAAGAGCCCCGCCGCCGCCGCCAGCCCAGGTGCGCTCTGGCCCCTCGACCGCTACCTCAGCAAAAACAAAGCGCTCCAAGCGCTGGGCCAAGACGACGCCCTCTTCCTGTGCACCGTCAGACCAGGTGAGCAGCTCTGGCTCGTCGCCGTCCTCGAAGCGCCGCGCTTCGAAGACGAGCAGTACCGCGCCCAAGCCAACAGCGCCCCCATCACCGATATTTGCGCGCTCATCCCCAAGCTGCGCCTCGCCTCCGGCACTGGCATCAACGCTGCGCCGGGCAAGCTCGCCATGTCTCTGCAGACCCCACGCGCCCTCAGCGCCGCTGACGTCGCGCTGCTGCGCGCCGCCTACGCAACGGCAGAGTCCGAAACGCAGAGCGCCACACCTCCTGTCGACGGCGCGGACGCAGCACAACAGCAGCAAACTCGCCTGGAACGAGCAGGCACCGCGAGTGCGAAAACCGGCAGCACAGCCAAGCCAGCCAAACCGCCGAAAGCAGCCAAAAGCGCCAAGACACCTGAACCTGCTGAGCTCCGGAGCGAGCAAGCTCCGAGCGACGACGCGGCCACGCTCGAGCAGCTCCAGCAGGCCAGCGCATCCCTCCCGGGGCCCTTGCGCGAAGCCCTTCATGCCCTGCTGCCCAAAGCCGCCAAGTCCCCCGCCAAGCTCGTCGCCGGAGTGAAAGCCCTGGTCAAGAGTGCTGGCCAAACCCCGCACGCCGTGACGCTCTGGGATGCGACCGCCGTCGCCATCTACACCCATGCCAAGCAGAGCAAGTCCGCCGCCGACGCGCACGCCGCTGCCCGCGCCCTCGAACGCAAGCTCTCCTTGCCCGTCGACCTCGATCACGCCCTGCGCTATGCCGCGCTGCTCGCCAGAAAAGGCGCTATCTGGACCAAGGAGCTCGCGCTGCTCGTCAAGGCCGTACACAAGGCCAAACGCAAAGACCTCTACCCGGCGCTGCTCGCCTGTTCCATCGAGCTGATGCGACACACCGAGCTGCCGAGCGAGAAGCTGGCCACCGCCCTCCAAGCGCTGGGCAAACCCTACCTGCAGCAAGCCCTCGAAGCCTGGATTCGCGCCGTGCCCAGCCGACTCGCCGCGGTGGAGGACGCCTTCTGGAAAAGCACCGCGCCCGTCTTGGCCACCCTGCTCACAGAGACGTCCAAAGACCTCAGCCTGCTCGATTGGGCCGCGAGCTTCAAACCCGACACCCGACGCCCGACGGCGTGGCTCTCGGCCATACAGCAGGCGCGGCTGCCAGAGCTGGTCGTCGAGCGCGGACCCGAGCGCGCAGCGCTCGCCTTCCAGAGCCTGCTCGAGACAGCGCTCCAGGACAGCGATGAGCCAGAGGTTCTAGCCGTGCTGGAATACGCGGCCAAAGTGCTGGCGCCCTTGCTGACAGCGCAGGGGGCGAAGGTTTCAGTGCTGGCGAAACGCTCGGAATACGATGTCGAGCGCCTCCTCCAGCCCCAAGTACTCGACATTCTCTTGGCGGCCGCGGTACCGCTGAGCTTCGAGGGAGCAGAGCGAGCGTTCTTCAACCTCTACGCCTGGGCTCACTTGCCCGCTGCTTCGCCTGGGCTTCGCCTCGAGGCGCTGGCGCAGAACACGCTGCTGGTCGAGCGTTTTCGTGAGAGCCTGGTCGAGCACCTCTTCAACACGGGGCTCGCCAACATCGCCGTGCGCGTTGCAGGGAGCGCCATCCCAGGCGCGCTCGACGCCCTGGCAGAGCTGGCCGAGCGGGTCGCGGACCGTGGCACCCTGGGCTCCTTTGTCTATCACCAAGCGCATTTCGAGGCGCTCTGCGAGCCTGCGGTGCTGCAGGCCTGCCCTCGACTCGCCGAGGCGCTGCTGGGGCTGGACCCGGTGCGTCTGCTGTGTGCACAGTTGCAGCGCGGCCTGATGGACGAGTGGGGGTGGCCGGCGCTGGACCGCGCCGCCGAGTCCATCGCGTGGCCGGGCCGCAACTGGAGCGGAATCTTCCCAAACTTGGTCTACATCGCCAATGACCAGCTCGTCGTGGTCGGTCCCGAAAAAGTGATGTTGCATCGCGATTTGCCGGGCATCGGCGAGGAGTTCAAGTGGCTGCGCCGTGCGGTCTGGGTCGACGGCGACGTGATCTTGGTCGCTGGCGACTACCACGCGCGCTGGCTGCTCGGTGGGGAGAGCGCAGAGCGCGCCGATCCCAGCACCCTCATCGATCCGCTGCGGCCAGGGGGGCTGCTCAAGCCAGACGGCACGCGCCTGCGCCGCGGCAGCTTCGACTTCCGCTCCAAGCGCTTCGCCTGGGACTTCTTCGTTGACACGGAGTTTGGCTACTTTCCCGAGAAGGACGGCAGCGTCTCGCGCTTCGCCATCGGCGCTGAGCCCGCTGCGCCGGTGCAATGGCTCTCACCAGGCTGGCCCGAGTGGATGCAGCCCCTGCTCGAGGGCTGCAGGCTCGACAACGAGAGCTTCCTCATCCCCGTTCCGCCTCGCGCAGAGCGCTCGCCACTTGGCGCGCGCCAGGGCATCGGGGGTATGCTGCAGGTGCACACGCCGCGCGGCGAACGTTGGGTCTTCGGGGCCGACGGCCGCCGCTGGCAGAAGCACCTCCCCTCGGCAGGTTGGTATGCCGTGCAGAGCATCGTGAGCTTCCCTGCACGTGAGGGGCAGCTTCTGCATCTTCGTGGACACTCTGGGCATTGGCTCTTCGACGAGGAGGGTCTGCCGCTCATTGCCGTCGACGGCGATGAGGCCCCCCGCTTCTGGGCTGGCGGTCCCCTGCGTCTGCCCACGCGCTGGTGGTTCAACCTCGAGCCCCGTGACCTGGACGCCTCGGCAGCGCTCGCCGCGTGCTCCGCCGAGCGGGCGCGTCAGCTCTTCGAGGCGATCCGCTTTTCGCCTGACCAGCCCGAAGAGCCAGACGAGCGCTTCGAATACGACGAGCTGCAGGTCACCCTCAAGCATCCGCAGGAGGATGTGAATCTTGCAGAGAGCTCCCCGGAGGGCATGAAGAAGGTGTTGGAGCTCTTTCCAGAGCTCACCCATACGTACCTGAGAGCAGGGGTCCTGCGTACGGTGCTCTTGGCGCATGAGCTCGGTCGGGCGATGGCCGAGCTGCAAGCGAAGGTTCAGCTCTGCCGTGAGGGGAGCGAGCAGTCGACGCTGCGCAACGCCGACGTCTCTCTCTTGGATGGCTTCTTCCAGGCCAACTTTGGTCGCCCAGGTCGCTGGGGGCGCGACCGCTTGGGGCAACAGATTCAGGACGTCGGGGCGTTCTTGTTCGACGACGACGTCCAGGCGGGGCGCGTGATGCAGCCCGCGGCGAGCTTCGTGGCGTGGGAGCGATTGCTGGTGCATGGGCGCGAGTTGCTGCTGATGCTGCTCTCGGAGGCGCTCTCCGAAAAGCTCCGGGGTCAGGTCGAGCGGCTGCTGCGTTTCTGGCGTGAGACGCCCTTGGCGACGCGCAGTGCAGAGCTACGATTGCTGGGGCTGGAGTTGGCGTCGGTACCTTTTGCGGGGCTCGACCATGATTCTCTTGACCGTCTGGTTTCGTGGGACGCGCCCTTTTTCCTGCGCTGCACGCAGTTGGGCTCGACGCAACGGGCCTATCGTTTCGTGGCGCTGACCCGACTCGCGCCTGGCGCGCAGTTGGAGCTGCCGGTCGGGGCGAAGCTGCTCTGGGAGCAGTCGCTAGAGGGGGCGCTGGACGCGGCGAGCATCGATGAGGCCTTGGGGCTCTTGGCGTCGCGCGGCTTGGTCAAGCCTTGGCCAGAAGCGGCGAGCAGGCTGGCGCAGCAGACGGGTCTGCTTCAGGAGACGGCCTCACTGCTCGTGGCGGGCGCAGCTTGGGTGCCTTGGGATGCGCAGCTTCGGCGAGCCCTGGGGGTGAAGGTGAAGCATGAGGAGGTGCTGCGCGACGAGCTGTCGGTGCCGGAGCTGAATCTGCTCATGGGAAGTGCGGTGCCGCGGCCCTTGGAGGAGCTGTACCGACCCTTGGAGAAGGGCAGCGACGGCCTCTCTTTCGTGCAGCGCATGGCCGAGGGCTGGGTGTCGAAGAACGGGCGGCGCGTCTCGTTGTCACTCGAGCTCGTCGACAAGCTGCGTGCGGAGCTGCGTGAGCCGCATCCGCCCTTTCATCAGGGCTTGCGGGCGTTGTTGGAAGGCGAGCAGTGGCCGATGTTCACGGTGGACGAGACCTGGGTGGTACGGCCATTCCGGGGCTTCGACGGGTCGGCGTTGGGTTTTGGCAGCGTTCCGGCTGGCTGGCCGCAATACCATGACGAGCAACCGAGCGGCTGGGCGCGGGCGTGGCCGAGCGTGAGTCGGGCGTTTTCCTATGAGGCGCTCAGTCGCTTCAGCAAGTTCGTGGCGTGGGGCTATCTCGAGCTCGAGCGCGGCGCATCACTTCGGGCGGGAGCGTCTCGCCTGGCGCAGCTCATCAGGGCGCGTCTGCAGGCGCCTGGGCTGCTCTTGCCCGTGGCGATGGGGCCGATCGAGGACGTGCAGGCCTTCGAGGGCTTCTTGGCGTCTTTCGAGGGTCGGCCCTATGTGGCAGACGACGGTGGCGCGAGCGCATCGGGGGTGGAGCGGGATGGCGTGATTCTGCTTTGGCCCGAAGGGGAGCGGTGTCGTGAGGGGGTGATGCTCTTGTTGCGACCGGCGCAGCTTGTGAAGGCGAGCAGAAACTGGAAGCTGCTGGGGCTGAGCGGCGAGGGCCTGCAGGCCGCGCCGCTGCTGCCTGGGGTGTTTCCAGGGGAGCGGGCGAAGGTGTTTCGGTATTGGAGCTGGATGCGGCTGTGGTCGTTCTCGGGCTGGTCACGGTTGTTGAAGGCGCTTGACGCAGAGGGTGAGGGCGTGTTCGACGCCAATCCGTTGAGCGTGGCACCCGAGGCGGTGGCGCGAGTAGCGCAGTCGCTGTCGTTGAGCAGCGATGAGTCGGCGCTGTATCTGATGCATCGGGTCTTGGCGGAGCCGACGAAGGCGCGGTTGCAGCGCTACACGGGCTGGGAGTTGCAGCGGTTGACGGCGGCGGCGCAAGCGCTGGTGGCACGAGGGCTGCTGCGGGAGGCGCGCTTTCCCGGGACCGAGCGCGAGCTCTTTTTGCCGGAGGAGCACAGCTTCTTTGACCAATATCCGGCTCCAGTGGAGCAGAGCAAGCTCGAGTGGCTGGGCCTGAGCCAGGGAGAGCGCCCGCTCTTCGGGGTGCCGCTGCCGGTGGCACCGTTGGCTGAGGCCTATGCATCCGTGGCCGATGGCATCTTGGAGTAGCTGCCAGCGTCAGACGCCACGGCCGAACAGGCGACGTGGAGCTGGCAAGGCGACGTGGAGCCGGCAAGGCGACGTGGAGCTGGCAAGGCGTAGAGCCGGCAAGGCGTGGAGCCGGCTTCCAGCCGGCTCACCCGTGTGCAGATTTGCATTCGTTCGCTCGAGGGCACCGACCTCGCGCCAGCGACAATTTCTTCGGAATGGCGCGAGGATGCGTGCCCCTCGCTCACTTTCAATTGATCTCTAGCCCGGTAGCTTAGGGCAACTGGCACTGGTTCGCGACGCACACCTGCCCGGAAGGGCACTCGCCGTCGGTGCGGCAGCCCGTCCACTCGCAAGCGCCGCTCACGCAACTGTAGCCCGACATGCAGGCCATGCCACAGGCCCCGCAGTGGTCGGGGTCGGTATCGAAGTCGACGCAGACGCCCCCGCACAGGACTTGCCCGGTCGGGCATCCGGCGACGCAGACGCCCGCTTGGCAGCTCTCGCCACTCATGCACGCCGTGTTGCAGGCACCGCAGTGGTCCACGTTGGTGTCGAAGTCCACGCAGACGCCGCTGCACATTCCTTGGCCGGTGGGGCATTCGGCGACGCAGAGACCCGCTTCGCAGCGCTCGTCTGGCGCACAATCGGAATCAGCAGAACACTCGGCGCTGATGCATGCTCCCGCCACGCAGCTCTCGCCGGTCATGCAGGCCGCGTTGCAGGCACCGCAGTGGGCCGCGTTGGTGTTGAAATCGACGCAGACGCCGCTGCACATCGCTTGTCCGGGCGGGCATTCGGCGACGCAGAGCCCCGCTTCGCAGCGCTGGTCTGGTGCGCAGTCAGAATCCGCCGAGCACGCGGCCATTACGCAGGCTCCATCCACACAGCTCGCGCCAGCCATGCAGGCCATGGCGCAGCCACCGCAGTTTTCTGGGTCGGTGTCGAGGTCGACGCAGACGCCGTCGCACAGGGCTTGGCCAGTGGCGCATTCCAAGTCAGCTTGGCAGCTTCCCGAGACGCAGCTTTGGCCCGTGGCACAGTCGGCGTTCGTGGTACAAGTGGGGATGCCGGTGCAGACGCCGAGGGCGCAGACCTGAGCGAGGGCACAGTCGGCATCGCTGGCGCAACCCTCGGGCTTGCAGAGTCCGGACTGGCACACGGCGCCGAGACCACAGTCGCTGTCAGCGTTGCAGCCACCCGCGGGCTGGCAGGCGCCCGAATCGCAGAGCTCGTTCGTGGCACAGTCGAGGTCGGTCGCACAGCGGCCCACGATGCAGGTGCCAGCCAGGCAGAGCTGGCCAGCGCTGCAGTCTGCGGCAGCGGCGCAGCCGGCTTCGATGACGCCGAAGGGCGAAAAGTGCAGGGTGGTGCCGGACACGGTTCCGGCAGCGACGTTCACCGAGGGGTTGGCAATGGGGACCCACTGGTCACCCAGCTTGGTGGCGACGCGAAGTGCGTCTGGGGTGCTCACCTTGGTTGGGTCGAACTTGAAGGTCAGAGTGACAGGGACGGCAAAGGTGGTGCCTGTGGGGCCGAGATCGAAGGCTTGGCCGACAACGGCGGGGTCGGGCTGCGCGATGGGGTCTGCGGTGAGCTCAATGGCGGCCTCGAGTGCGCCGGCCTGGACGACGACCTGCAGCGCTTGGTCCTGTGTGGCCAAGGTCCCACCCTGGGCACCAATCTGCGCGGAGTCCGTGGGGATTTCCTTCGTGCTTTCGGAACATGCACCCAAAACCAAGAGTAGCGACACGAGCCTGAACCAACGACGCATTGCAACCTCCTTCGACGAAGCACTAGACCTCACGACGCATGGGTGTGCAAGCGCTGGGCCGCACGAGCTTGCCGTCGTTGGCAAGCGCTGGGCAGCCAAACGTGGCAAGCGGGCCTGGAGCGAGCTCCCTTCCGCAAACGAGGTGACACGAACGGTGTGAATGATGGTTGGCGGCGGCGACAGAAGCAGCGCGCCCCCTGCGCCTCATGGGACGGGCACTTCGAAAGGGCCCGCCACTTCGAGCTGTGCTGGCGGTCCGTCCAACGGCAAGAAGCGTAACGACAATCCACCCTGATAGACCCCATCGACCAGGCGAATCGAGAAGAAGCCCGACACGGCCTGCATGTTTGTCTGGAGCCCGGAAGGTGGTGTCCCCTCGAGGAGCGCATCGCCTATCTCTAGCAGGCTGTCTTCGGGAAAGAAGAGGGTGGCGGGCTCTGGCGAGGGCGCGAACTGGCCCAGGTTCTGGATGCGCACGGTGGTGGTGAAGGTCAGCTCCTCGTCGTCGCTGGAGGGATCGTCGTAGCGCCATCGAAACGCAAAGACCCAGCGGTCGATCCCGCCGATGTAGGTGGAGGCCTCGACCTCCAGGCTCAGGTGTTCGGCGGGGTGGGCCTCGTGGGTTACGAAGGCCAGCTCGGGGGGTGCGCAGGCGCAGGTGGGGCAGCCTGCAAAGTCCAACCAGTGCGAGCCCGGACAGCTCGAGCTGCAGCTCGGTTCCACACACAGCTCGCCACATTCCGCTCTGCAGTCGCGTGAGCAGTTGAGATACTCCTCGGGGATGGGGCCAGTGAAACAACCGCCATAGGGCAGGATGCTGCCGTCTGCACAGTGACAGGCGCAGTCCACGCAGAGGGTGGGCGGTTGATCGAGCTCATGCTCTTCTTCGAGATCCTGCAGCTCCTCGTCAAGCTGCTGTGCGTCGTCGTCGAGCTCCTCTGAGACGTCGAGCTCCTCTGAGACGTCGTGCCCCTCGAGGTCCTCGCGAACATGGTCTTCACAAGCCCACAGCAAGCAAGGCAGGAGGAAGGGTAGGGTGCTGCGACTTAGGCGTTTCATGAATGGCTCCGCAGTGTTCGAGCTGCCGGCGCGACGGCAGTTCCTCCAGCCTAGAGGCTGGGCAAGCGGAGTCAAGCGCTCTTCACTGGTGCGAGCATTCCCTTGATTTGTCTTCGTGCCCACTCGATACGTATCGAGCTGACGGGGTTCCATTCGCCCCAGCCAGGGTATCGTGGATGACCAGAGGTCGTGGTTCGCCGTCGTTGCAGAGGGGCGAAAGATTTTTCGCCCCTACAAATGCATCGTGGATGACCATAGGGGGGCGAATAATCATTTGCCCCAGTCAGGGCATGACCACCGACCGGAGACGGCATGTGGCTGTCAATGAGGGTAGGGGCGCACCTGCGTGTGCGCCCTCCATGGATTCTGCATACATCTTGTGCGAGTCCTGAACCGAGGGGCGCGCATAGTGCGCACGAACAGTCCTTCCAACAGTCGCGGTCGGCCGGCTGGAAGCCGGCCCCACGTTTTGATCTGCGCCTTCAGCGCCTGGAGTCGTGTCCTCGTCGGCGCTCACCGCGATGATTGCTCTCTGTCTCCTATTTGTGCCCTTCGAGTCGCACGTCGTCGATGAACCAGCCCCGTTCGTTGACCGCCGAGTCGGAGGCGAAGACCCACTGAATCAGCGCTGGTGCACCCACATGGCTACTCAAGTCGAGCTCGACCAGCCGCCAGCCGTCGCTGTCTCCCGAGAAACCAGGGCCGCCCAGGGCGTCGACCATGCCGTAGGGGTAGCCCCCTTGGGGTTCGAGGGTGACAAAGCTCGAGCCCTTGTCGAGCGAGATACGCAGCGCGCCTCCATCCCAGCCAGGCTCGATGGCGTAGCGGTGCCAGAAGGTCAGGCGCGCGCCTTCGGGCAGCCGAGGGATGCTCAGGCTGAGGCTGAGGGTTGCGTCGTCGCGGTAGTTGCCGCTCAGGCTCGTCGCCCACACCCGGTTGCCCGAGTGGCTGCCCACGCCGCTGGCCGCTCCCCAGCTCCAGCCTCCGACCGCGGCGAGCAAGCCGTTGTCCGACTCGAAATCCGAGCTCCACCAGGTCATCAGTCGCTTCAGAACGAGCTGCAGGTTGTTGGCGCCTGGCAATAGCTCGACCCGCTGGCTGAGCTGCCCATAGCCCTCTCTCTGCGCCGTCAGCGTATACTCCCCTTCGGGCACATCGCTGAGCCAGAACCTACCGCTGCGGCCGCTGCGCGCCGTCGGCAACTCGGCCAAGAGACTGAGTTCGACGTCGGGTAGGACGCTACCGCGCTCGTCGCGCACCGTGCCGCGTAGCTCTGAACGGGCTGCGGGCTGCATCACCACGTCGAGGCGCGTCGCGGGTCCTGGGCCTACGGCGATGGGACCCAGGCGCTGAGACACATAGCCCAGGGCCGTGAACTCGAGGGTGTAGCTGCCCGGCAAGAGCAGCCGGTGGTAGTTGCCCAGTTCCGGGTCGGTGTAGAGCTCGGAGTGCTCTGCTGCGACGTCGAGACCCACGACGCTGACCTTTGCCGTGAGCGGTGCACCCAGCGGATCACGGACCAGCCCGCGGACGCCTCGCAACGAAGAGCCGACGAGTCCGAAGAGCGCATCCCGATTGGCGACCCAGTAGCCATCGAGCCAGGAAGCAGGCGGGTTCTTCTCGCTCGAGAGCTCGATGGTCAGGGCGCGGGTGCGTTCGAAGTAGAGCTGATAGTCCTGCATCGAGCCGGTCACTTGGTACCACGCGTAGCCGTTGCTGATGCCGTTTTGCTCGTCGCGCATGTACTTGGGTGGCCCGTTGCTCTGGCACTGCTCGGCGTAGTCGCGCGACCGCTCGATGAACCAGAGCTCGTCGGGATGGGCTGTTGGCTTGTGATCCCAAGGGTAGTTGACGAGCTCGGCGCCGCCGTGGAAGTTGGCGGCCAGGACGAACTGTCGACTCTCGAAGAAGCTCATGAGCGTGCTCGTCTCCTTCCACCACGGCAGGCCGTCAGGGTGCGCTCCGTAGGCGGGGTCGGGGAAGTTGCGGTTGGGGTCGACCCAGGCTTCGGCGCCGCTCGGCTCGGTATAGTTTCTGATGGCGAGGCCCACCGAGTCGTTGGAGCCAAAATAGGTGCCATCGGGGTTGAGCAGGGGCATCACCCAGAGCTCCACCTCGTCGACGAGCTCAGTCACGGCGGGAGCTTGGCCGTATTCGCTGAGGAGGGTCTGTGCCAAGCGCAGCAAGGTCACGTAGCCCACCGTCTCGTCGCCGTGCATGGTGGAGGCGAGCAGCACCTCGGGCTCGTCCTCGTCGAGGCCGACGTTGTCCGAGATTTTGAGCGCCAAGAGCTGGTGAGGGCGATCGAGGCGAGTGCTGGACCCGAGCAGCACGAGGCTGCAGCGGTCGGGGTGGTCGGCGGCGAGTTGTTGGAGCAGGGCTTCGTATTCGGCGTAGGTCGGGTAGTGGTCCCAACGCAGGGCGCCGCTGCGGTCGAAGAGTCCCATGCTGGCCCGTGTTTGTCGGCCTGGGTGGGGCAAGCGTTGGTAGCGCAGGCCTTTGGCCTCGAGACGGCGCAGGTCTTTGGGGGAGGCGTAGAGCCAGAGCTCGTCGCCAGCCACGCGGTCGACGCTCATCGTACGTGAGAGCACCTCGCGCCGGCTTTGCTCGGGGACGACGAGGTGCAGGTAGGTCTCCGTCGTGTGCGCTGTGGGGCGGCGCAGCGCCTCGTCTTGGGTCTGGGGCTCTGGTGGTGGCTCGGCACAGGCGAGCACCGCAAAGAAGAGGGAAGCCAGGGCCCAAGGGCCGTGGCGCTTCGACAGAGCGCTCGGGGCGTCAGTGTACAACAACGTGATTCCAATGTTCCGCTCGCTCTCGCGAGACCCTCGCAGCGCTGCGCGTGCGCACGCGACAGACGCTGACTCGTGCCTCGCTTCGCGAGCTTAGTCCAGGTCAAAGCCGTACCTACACGACGGCGTTGCCTCGAGGCTGCCACTTGTTGCCCACAAATGCAAACTCATCTTTGCCTGGCGCTTCTCGGCAGGACGGGCAGCACTGAGCCGCTTTGGACGACGGCTGCGTGGGCTCACTTTCTGACCTGCGTTCGCAGGAACACACCGAGGGTTCCCCCGCAAGGCGGGGAGAGGCT
>JAVFAO010000133.1:0-15697 GCA_034002465.1 Myxococcota bacterium | reverse complement strand
CTTGGACTTGCTCGGGCTCGCCAAAACACTGCAGAGCTGGACCCAGGGCGGCTTCGACCCCACCGTCGCGGCTTGTGCCATTGACTGGCACCAGCCGCAGCTCCCCAGCATGGACCAAATCGAACAGTGTAAGCCGCTGATCGGAATGGATAAAATTGATGTCGATGGACGCCGCCGCGTGGTCGCCTTGCGCCTCCCAGGCATGAAGCTCTCCTTCGGCGGGGTCGCCAAGGGCTACATCGCCGAGCTGGGCAGCATCTCTCTGCGTCGCGACGGCTTTCCTGAGCACAGCGTCGAAGCCGGGGGAGACCTTCGCCTGGCTGCCACCGCGCGCCCTTGGCGCGTCGCGCTCGCCGCGCCAGGGCTGCAATTCGAGTGGCGCGAGGGCGCCGTGGCCAGCTCAGGGGACCAGTTCCAAGCGCTCGACGAGGATGGGCGGCACTATCACCATTTGCTCGATCCGCGACATGGCGGTGCCGCTTTGGGATTGAGCTCGGTCAGCGTACTCGCCCCCTCGGCGGGCGTCGCTGATGGTTTGGCAACGGGGCTCTTCGCACTGGGCCCAGAGGAGGGATGGGCGCGGGCTTGCGAGCTGTCTCGGCTGGCCAAGAGCGGCGCCATGCCCGCTCCCATCGAGGCTCTCTTTCTCCTGTCCGACGGTTCGCTCCGCAGCACGCCGGGCTTTCCGCCCCTCTCGCCCCTGGACGGCTGAGCCTGGCATCGCAGCGAATCTGCTTCGGATTGTGGCACACGAGAGGAACTTGGGGGAACAGGCCAAGCGCCCAATGAACAAGAAGTGGGGGAGCAGGCCAAGTGCCCAATCGACCAGAAATCGAGCAGGAGCTCGGAATGCCTTCACAGCCGAGGGTTGCGGCGGTAGAGGTGTACGACCAATCTCAGCGGACGTCGACGCAGCTCGGCGAACGCAGCTCGGTGCGCTCCATTCGAAAATGAAGGTCGTTTCCCAGCTTCGACGCTGGTCACACAACGATGCGCAGGGGGATGCATGGCACGACTCGACATCAACATCGGACACTGGGTACGCAAGAATGCACAGATCTACGGCGATAAGGCCGCACTGAAGTCCGGTGCGCGTTCGCTCAGCTACAGGCAACTGGCAGAGCGCATGAACCGGCTGGCGTCGAGCATGCGCAAGATGGGGCTGCAAAAGGGCGATCGCGTGGCCCTCTACCTGCTCAACGGCGTCGACTACGTCGAGGCCGTCTTTGCTTGCTCCGCCATGGGCTTGCTGGCCGTGCCGTTGAATTGGCGTCTGGGCTTTCCTGAGATGTCGTTCATCTCCAAGGATTGCGAGCCCACGCTCATGCTGTACCACCGCTGTTTCTCCGAGAAGGCCAAACGCTTGCAGGACGAGCGCCCCGAGATGACGCTGCTCGAGCTCGCCGAGGATGGTGGGGCGTCGAGCTACGAGACTTTCCTCGCTCAGGGTGAAAACGTAGACGCCGTCGACCCCACCGTAGGGGGCGACGACGCTCACCTCATCATGTACACCGCCGGCACCACAGGCGATCCCAAGGGCGTGGTGCTGACCCACGCCAACTGCTTCTGGCAGTCGGTCAACGGTTGGTCCCTGGGAGCAGGCCCAGATACGGTCGCGCTCTGTATTCTTCCGCTTTTCCACGTTGGTGGCCTCAATGGCTCGGTCACGCCGATGATCCACATCGGCGCGACCTGCGTGTTGCCTCCAAAATTCGACGTCGTAGACACTTTGGAGCTCGTGGAGCGTGAGCGGGTCACCGGCATGGTCGCGGTCCCTGCTGTATACCAGATGCTCTATGATCATCCGCGTTTCGCCAGCACCGATCTGAGCACCTGCAGGGTCTTTCTTTCGGGTGGGGCACCGCTGAGCTACGATCTGATCCGCAAGTTCCACGAGAGAGGTTTGGAGTTTCGGCAGGGCTATGGTCTCACCGAGACCTCGCCTGGCGCCACTGGCATGGGGCCTGGCGAGTGCCTCAACAAGGCCGGAACGGCCGGCCGTCCGGTCTTGTACGTAGATATTCGCATTGTCGATGACGCTGGACAGGAGCTGCCCACCGGAGAGTCCGGTGAGGTCATCATTCGTGGCCCCAATGTCATGAAGGGATACTGGAAGCGCCCCGAGGAGACCGCCAAGGCCATCCGAGATGGCTGGTTCTACAGTGGCGACATCGGATTCTTGGACGAAGATGGCTATCTGACCTTGGTCGACCGCAAGAAGGACATGATCATCTCGGGTGGTGAAAACGTGTATCCCGCCGAGATTGAGAAGCTACTCGCCGGGATGCCGGCTGTGGCCGATGTGGCGGTGGTGGGCAAGAGCGACCCCAAGTGGGGTGAGGTCCCTGTGGCTTTCGTGGTTTGCCGCGAAGGGATGAGTCTGCAGGCCGACGAGGTCGTGCGCTACTGCGACGAGCACCTGGCTCGCTACAAGGTGCCCAGAGATGTGCGCTTGATCTCCGCCTTGCCGCGCAACGCTGCAGGAAAGCTGATCAAGGCAGAGATCAAGAAGCTGCTCTGATGAGCTCGCATGGATGGCGAAGCATCGTGTAAGCCCGAAGGGTTGCGAGCAGGATGCGAGCAACGAGGCGCACAGTGCCTCCTGAAGGAGCACCGAGGCGCGCTTGCGCTAGAGGCTGTTCAGGAGCTCGTACTCCGCATCGGAGAGCGCGTGGACGAGACGTTGCCGCTCGCTCCACTCCGCAACCTTGGAGGCGCGCTCCATTTGTGCTGTCGCCCAGTCGGCGATGTATTCGAGCTGGAGCTGACGGAGCCCCTTGGCCTTGGCGCTGAGTCGGTCGAACTCGCCATCGGCACGCAGCAGCACGCTGAGCCAGACCATGCGGGCGATGAGGCCGTCGGCGAGTCCTTCGAGCAGCACCTGCTGCTCGAAAACCTTCATGCCGTACTGCTTGCGCAGCGCGGCGGCGCCGTCGACGAGCTGTGCCGAGAGGGCGTCATAGCGGCCAGCCATGGTGTGCAGCGCTTCGGTCTTGATGGCGGGGAGCAGCGCCGCTGGGGTGGTGGGCTTCATGCTCAGGGTCAGTGAGCTCAAGTTGAAGCGCAGCACCTCGTTGGCGCCTTCGAAGATGCGCGTGATACGCGCATCGCGGAGCATACGCGCAACGCCTGTCTCTTCGATGTAGCCGAGGCCGCCATGCACCTGCAAGGCGTCATCGGCGACCTGCCAGGAGCCTTCGGAGTTGAAGATCTTGGCGACCGAGGACTCCGAGCCGATGTCTGCCTGATACAGATCCTGCAGCAGCGTCACGAGGCGCTGCACCGTCTCCATGGCGTGGAGGCGAGCAGACATGTCGGCTATTTTGCGCCGAATCATACCGAAGCGCGCGATCCGGTGACCAAACTGCTCGCGGGTCGTGGCTTGCGACACGGCGAGCCGGAAGGCGGCGCGGGCGGTGCCCACGCAGCCGCCTGCCATCATGGTTCGGCCCCAGGCGAGGATCTCATGGAACGCTGCCAGACCCTGGGAGGGCTCGCCGATGATGCGCTCCGGGTCCACGGCGACGTCGTCGAGCAGCAGGGTGATGGTGGACGAACCCTTGATGCCGAGCTTGTGCTCTTCCCTGCCAATGCTGAGGCCAGGCTGATTGCGATCGAGGGCGAAGATGCTCCAGCCGTTTCGGGCTCCGGCGAGTCCTGGGGTCTTGGCGACAACGGTGAAAACCTGGGCGAAGCCACCATTGGTGACGTAGATCTTTTCGCCGTTGAGTCGGATTTTGCCGTCTTCGCCTTGGATACCGGTGCACTTGACCGAGGCAATGTGGGAGCCTGCGCCCGCCTCAGTGGCGGCGAAGGCACCGAGCTTGGTGCCGGCGGCCATGTCGGGGAGGTAGCGTTGCTGCAGGGCCTCATGCGCGTGGTGGATGAGCCCGCGGGTGCCCAGGCCGCAGTGCAGCCCGATGGCGGTGGCGACAGAGCGATCGAAGCAGGCGATTTCCTCGACCACCCGGCTCGTGGCGCTCATGGAGAGACCAGCACCGCCGAATCGTTCGGGGATGGACAAGCCGAAGAGCCCCTGCTCGGCGGCTTGGCTGAGGATGGATTTGGGGATGGCGCTCGCCGCATCGATGGCGGAGGAGTCGATGTTGCTGCTCGCCCAGGGGCGAACGGATTGCAGCACCGTCTCGACCAGCTCTGCCTCGTCAGCGTCCTTGGCGGGCCAGCGCATGGCAGGCGAGAGCGTCGAGGCGAGCTCGATGGCACGGTCGAATGGATTGACGGGAGTGGACATGGTCTCGCTCCTCAACGGCCAAGGTTCTTGTTGATTGGGCGCTTGGCCTGTTCTCCCAAGCTTTCGAGGTATCCGTTCAGGAAGGTGGCGACATCTTCGACGGTGGTGACCTTCATCACGTCTTCCATCTCGGGGTCGATGTCGTACTGCTCGCTGAGGCGGCTCATCAGCTCCATCTCTTGGAGTGAGTCGAGGCCAAGGTCATCGCGCAGGCGATCAGTGGTCTTGACGTCGGCTTCTGGGGTGTTGCTGATCTCGGCGACAGCGGCGATCACGCTGCTGATCAATTGGGCTTGGTCTGCCATGTCTTCCTCGCTGGTGTGTAAGGGGATGCGAAGAGCGCTCCCCGTTTGGCTCACAGTGCACTTGCTCGGTTGTTCATCGCTGTTTGGCTCCGGAAACCGGGGACGACAGCGAAGCGCCTAGAGCGGGGTCGAAGCCGCCGTTGCGGCTACAGGGGACGTGAAAAATACCCATTCTTCTTGTACCAATTGAGGGAGCGCTGAAGGGTCTCGCTCAGCGATCTGGTAGAAAAACCGAGCTCCTCAATGGCTTTCTTGGATTCGACAAAGAGCCCGTGCAAGGCCATATCGACCATCTCACGGGTCATCGCGGGGCGCGCGCGGCTTTGAATGCAGCGCGCTTCTTCCTCTTCGGCCCAGGCGAGCGCTTCTGCTGGGCTGAGCTCGCGCATGGGCATAGGGGCGTCAAACTGGTTGGACATGCGCTCGAGGAGCTGGCGAACGCGCAGGTTCTCTCCACCGAGGATGTAGCGTTCTCCAGGGGCACCGTGGACGGCTGCAGCGACGTGCCCTTGGGCCACATCGGCTGCATCCACGATGTTGGTGCGTCCATCGACGAAGGCGCTCAGCTTGCGAGCGGCCATGGCGAGGACGAAGTGGCCTGTGCCGACCTTGTGGTCGTACAGGCCCATGCAGCCCGTGGGCAGGGTGACGACCACCTCGAGCTCAGGCATCGCCGAGAGGGCCTCTTGTTCGAGGGCGAGTTTGACGGCGTAATAGGTGCTGCCATCAGGTGCTCGCGCGAGGGTGCCGTCGCTCTCTCGGGCGGGTCGCTCTTCCTTGGGTGGGGCTACGGTCACGACCGAGCTGGTGAAGACCAATCGTCGCACGCGCGCGCTGCGTGCGGCGATGAGGGCATGGCGGAGGCCTTCGACCGCGGCTTGGACCTGCGCCTCGGTGTCGATGGAGTAGCGCGGATAGTGCCCAGCGCTCATGAAGACGACATCTCGGCCGCGCATGGCCTCGAGCAGGGTTTCAGGCTCTTCGAGCTCTGTGAGCACCAGCGGCAGCTTGAAGCGTCGCGCGATGATGGTGTTACTGCGTTTGCGGCGACCGATGAGGACGTCGTGGCCGCCAGCCTGCAGGGCCTCGACGATGTTCAAGCCGAGAAAGCCCGTCCCACCCAAGACCAAGGCACGCAGGCCTTTCATGATGCGACCTCCGTGCCCATGCAACGTCGAGCAAGCTCGACTTGCTCAGCCGTCTCTCGAGGAAGGGGCTGCCCTTCGAGGACGAAGATGTGCTCTGCCCGGATAGCCAAGTGTCCGAGCAAGAGCGCGTCGAGCTGCTTGCTCAGGTCACGATCTGCACGAGCTGCGCTTGGCTCGGGGGCATCGCCGAAGTCCAAGAGCAAGGCCAAGTCTTCGCTGGCGGCCTCAGGGTTGGGCAGCGCCAGCGCGACGACCTCTCTGAGTCGCGCACCGAGCTCGTTGCGCAGCACCGCCTCGATGTCTGCACAGTAGTAGTTGCGGCCTCGCTTGATGACCATGCGCTTGATGCGACCGACGAGGAAAAGCTCGCCTTGGTCGAAGAAGGCGAGGTCGCCGCTGCGTCCCCAGCCGTTCCTGAAGCGAAGCTCGGGCTGCTCGTCGGCGAGGTAGCCTTTCATGAAGGACGGGCCTTGAAGGACGAGCTCGCCGAGCTCGCGCTCTGCGCGCAGCTCTCCATCCGCGCCCATGACAGCGAGGCTTTGGCCAGCGAGGGGAGCACCCAGCGAGACCACCTCGACGCACCCGTCGGGGCAGTCGCTGAGCTCGATGCGTCCCTCAGCGAGGGCCTTGGCGTCGAGCTGTAGCGTGCGCAGCGGCCGCCCCGGCGGCGCAATGCTTGCGGCCAAGGCATTCTCTGCCATGCCGAAAGCAGGTATGATGACGTTCTTTCGTAGTCCCCAGGCGGCGAAACGGGTCTCGAAGGCCCGGCTTGCCTCGGCGTCGACGGTTTCGGCACCACTCAGGGCGACGCGCAGGGCGCTGAGCTCGACGCCTTGGAGTTGGCTGTCTCGCACGCGCTTGACGCAGAGCTTGTAGCCGAAGCTTGGCGCACCGGTGATGCTGGCTTTGAGCTCCGAGAGCAAGGCGAGGTAGCGGTGCGGCCGCAGCAGGAAGCTCTCCGCCTTCATGAAATGCGAAGGGAAGCGCCAGTAGAGGCTGAGCAGCAATGAGCCAATCAGGCCCATGTCTTGAAAGAGCGGGAGCCAGCTCAAGCCTACGTCTTTTGGCCCGAGCTCGAGCTGAACGCCCATGCCGTAGATGTTGGCGATGATGTTGCGATGGCTGAGCATCACCCCTTTGGGCGCTGAGACGGGGCCAGAGGTGTACTGCAGCACGGCGACGTCGTCGGCGTTTCCGGTGCGTCCTTCGAAGGCTGTGAGCTCGCTTGCTGAGAGCGTGTCGAGGTCGACGCAGGGGGTTGCAAGGCGGCGCGAGAGGCCTTCGGCCAGTTCGGCACCACGTACCAAGATGAGCGCTGGCTTGGCATCGCAGAGGAGGGGCTGAAGCAGCGCGGCGAAACGCTCGAAGTCCTCGTCTTTGCTGAGGCTGGGTGCGGGGTACGGAGCGACCGCAGCACCTAGGCGCCAAGCGGCAAAGAGCGCCACGACGAAATCCGGGCCAGTGGGCAGCATCACCAGCAGGTGTTGACCAGCACCGAGGACTGGTGCCAGCGCTGCGGCAAGCGCAGCTGACTGAGTTGCAACCTCAGCGAAGCTGAGCGTTCGCTTTTCGGGTGCTTCATCAGGAAAGCCAGCGAAGCAGGTGTCCGGCTGCGCTGCCGCAACTTCATTCAATATTTGCGGCAACGTGCGCTCGTCGGTGGGGGCGCTGTGCGCGGAGCGATGAATTCGCGTGTCGTCTGCGTTTTGACTCATGGCACGTATGTCTCGGCGCCCGATGCCGGAGAAGGCTCCGCCTTCTTTCGCGTTCTGGTTACGCGCTTGGAAGGTGCTTGCCTGATTGGGCGAAGGGTGAACGGGATGGGCTCGAGGCCGGTGTCAGCCCGATGAAAGGCGAGCCCTGGCTGCTCGAGCGGCATCTGAGTACCCTATTCGCAATCGCTTGACAATGCATACACAGTGTCGCAGCTTCAATGCCGCAGCTCGAGCTGGGATGGCTTGGGCTGTACACTCTTTTCATAGCGAACAGGCTGTGCTATCTATGTCGCCCATTGCGTCGATCAACGGTTCGCGTCATCGCGGGCCTGATGCGGCGAAGTCACCAGCTCGGAGGTTCTCATGAAGAAGTCGATTCTGCTTCTGGTTGCGGCGGCAGTGGCAGTGGCCGCGCTCGTTGGCGGCTGCGGTTCTTGGCAGCATTACCAAGGCGACAGCAAGTGCTCTGTCGATCGTGAATGGGTGCCGCCAGCACAGGATCCCGCCACGGGCGAGTGGAAGGATGGCTACTGCAAGTGGGTGGATGGCAAGAGCGGTTGAGCCCGTCTGGCGCCACGCTTTGCTCTGACACTCCAGTATCAGTGTGCATATCCGGGACGCATGGAAACGGCAGCCTGCGATGGGTGCTTTGGCCTTTGTGCTGAGTCAAGTCGCTGTCTGTCGGGCCACCCCGAGCCGCGAGCTTTTGCTGCAGGCTCCCGCAGAGCCACTAGCGCTTGAGCTGTGCGCGTCTCACGAAGCCGAAGTCATTTTCGGTGATCAGCAAATCGCCGCTCGGTGTGACGCTCAAGAATCGGACCTCTGAGAGCTTTTTTCCGAGGCTCGAGAGGCTCTCGCCGTCTCCCGCGTGCGCCCCAGGCTCACCATCGATGAGCAGCGAGATGAGCCCCGAACGCTCGAGACGCCAGACCTGACTGCCTTCGTGAGTGCCGAGGAGGATACGTCCATCTTCGCAGACCCAGAGGGCGCGTACACCAGCCAATGAGGTGTTCAGGGCGAGCTGCGAGCGTCGCCCGTCATTGCTCCCTGTCCCTGCGATCGGCTCGCGTTCACGACCATCGAAGCTGAGGCGATAGACCTGGTGGGCACCGCGGTCGGCCACCAAGATGCGGCCGTCGAGGTCGGGAAGCACCGCGCCAAGCTCGACGAAGCCACTGGCATGGACACGAACGCCTCCGCTCGGTGTCCAGCGCAAGAGCTGTTGCTGTGCGCTGAGGTAGGCGAGCTGTTCGTCTTCGCTGACCCATAGCCCTCGACCTTGGTCGATACCTTGGGCAACCCGAAAGAGGGTGCTCATGACCCCATCAGTGCCGACGCGTCTGACCGCTGCGTTTCCCAGATCCAGGACGTAGAAGACCCCGTCGCTCCTGACCCAGAGGCCATTGGGGGAGTGTAAGCGGCGTTGCGTCGCGAGACCGGGCGAGTCGCCGTCGTCGCCGGGCAGCGAGGTTCCTGCAACGGTGACGATGCGTCCGTCGTTGCCCACCCTGCGGATGGCGTGGGCATCTTTGTCGGCGATGTAGATGCGGCCTTCGGCGTCGGCCATGGCGGCGTGGGGTCGCGAGAGCTCGACGAGGGTGGCAGGCATGCCTTCGAAGGCGGCTTGCCACAGTGATTGACCTTCGCGATCTTCGCTGCCTCTGCCTGCGATGGTCTCGAGGGGGCCAAGTCGCTCGAACCAGTCGGCGTCGGTGGGGCTCTCTTCACAGGCCAGGCAAGCACACGCGAGCAGCAGAAGCAAGACGTATCCTTGCGCCAATCCGATAGATTTGCCGCTGGCGCGAGGTCGCTGCCCGAGAGCGAACGAAGCCGAGCGGAGGTGATCGGTCATGGGGTGAATCAGGGCAGGCGGAGCTCGATTTCGCGTCGCAGCTCTTCGCAACCTTTGGAATTCTCGCTGTCTTGAAGGCAGAAATCGACGAGCTGGCTGGCAGAGCTCTTAAAGCCTTCCATCGCCACCTCCATGTCAGCGGCGGTTTGTTCATCGCCCAGGCTGGTGGCGAGGGACTTGACGCGGCCGAGGAAGGCGTAGCCACGGGTCGTCGGATCCAGACCAAGGCGATAGATGCGAAGGATCTCGGATGGCATCCCCGCTTCTCTGAGCGCGGCTTTGCACGCGTTCTCATGGCGCTCAGAGAGTTGGAACATGGTCTCGCCGTAGGCGAGCATGAGCTGCGTGCCCTGGAAGATCCCTGCGAGGAAGTCTTCACGGGTGCTGGAGGGATCGCTCAGGATGGCGTCGAGCTTTTGGCTTTCGAGGTCGACGTTGGTGAAGCCCTTGTCGAGTTCCTGGCATGCCTCGATGCTGTCAAAGGATGCTTGCTCCTGGGCGCTGAGCGAGCTCATCGGCGCGAGGCTGAGTAGGGTTGCGACGAGCAAGCATTGGCTTCGGATCATGGTTGGCTTTCCTCTGGAGGCTCAGGCGTCTCGGGCTCGGCAAGTTCTTGTTGATTGGGCGCTTGGCGTGTTCCCTCAAGTTCTTGACCTGCACTGGGGGCTTCATCGAGGGTCTGGGCATCGTTGGTGCTGTGTGCTGTTTGGTGCTGCTGTACCGCATCATCGAAGGCGAGGCAGCGTTGCTTGTCGAAATCTGTCTGGCAGACCGCGACCTGCTCGGCGAGTTTTTGCGTCATCCTTGCGGCGGCGTCAAGCAGAGCTTCGGCGGCGGGGTGAAGATAGGCGTCATCGCTCTCTTCGAGCCGCTGGGATGCGCTTTCGACGGTTTGGATCAGGTTTGCGCTGATGCTGATGTAGGGTTGATAGACGCGCTCGAAAGCGGTGTCGAAGTCGTCGTTGACGAGGGCTGCTCGTTTGCACTTTGGCTCGTGTTCGAAGTGCAGGTCCTCGAGCGCGACGAAGAGCTCTTGTACGCGGTTCAGGAGATCGGCGAGGGAGCGTTGGATTTCGCGTACTTGCTGCATATCGAGGGGAAGCTGCTTCGCCTCCAGTTGGAGGGCCTGGCTCTGCTCGAGGAGGGACTGGTGACCCTCCTGCAGGGCTTGGCACGCATCCTCGTCGAGGGTGGCCTGGCGCTGACAGGCGAGGAGGAGCAGACCGAGGCAGAGTGCAGAGAGAGCAATGAGTGCGGCAGGCGCTAAGAAGGCTGCAGAACGACCGTTGCTTGCGGTGGGGCAAGTGCACTGAGGGCAACGGGGCAGCTCCTCGCGGGTGCGGGTGCAGCGGTCTTTCGTGGCTGGGAGCACGATGGCGTCAGCCTTGGTCGAGCTCGGCAGCGAGCTTGACGAAGCGTTCGAAGAAGCGGACGACGTTGGCGTCTTGGTAGCAGAGGCCAGCAGCTTCTCCGAGGCGGGTAGCGGCGTTGCCAATGGCCAGCTCGTTTTCGGGGCTTGCGATGGAGCTGGAGTAGGCGGCGGCACGAAGCAGCTTATCGTTTTGATCGAGGTAGTCGTTGAGCGCTTGTCCCATGGCGGGGCAGTCCTGCTGCTGCGATTCGGCGATCTGCGCGAGTCCGTTGAAGAAGGTGAGCAGGTTCGAGCTGTGCACGTCTTCAGCGGGCGCATCTTGTGCGAAGGCAGCGACGGGGGTAGCGATGAGCAGGCAGGCAGCGAGGAGTAGCGCGCGTTTCATGGCGACCTCGAGCGAAAGGGATCAGAAGTAGTAATGGAAGCCGAGCTGGGTGGTACCGACGAGGCTGACGCCAGTGGTCATGGACCCAAAGCTCCAGTCGTTCTCTTCGTCTCCGACCCGTTGTGGGCCGACGACGTATTGCAGGCCCACGCCAACGGCGCCTTGCAGGCTGAGGTTTGGGAAGCCCAAGGCTGTCATGAAGAGCTCGATGCCGGCCATTCCAGCGATACTCAGTGTTTCCTGGCTGGAGTAGACGGGCTCGCCATCGTTTTCGAAGCCATCGGCGTAGCGTCGGTCGAAGTTGAGGCCGATGCGTGCAAAGAAGATGGAGTTGGTGCTTCGCTGCAGGGCGATGAGGAAGCCGCCGTCGAGGGCGAAGTCGACGGTGGTGGTGTCGTCGCCGGGATCTTCGTGGTCATCTTCGTTGCCGTGGAGCACCAGACCAGCGCCGACGTCGAAGCCGAACTGATCGGAAAACCACATCCGGATTCCCAAGGGGGCGTTGGTGTGCGTGTAGCCGACGCCGATCTTGCCGACTGCTGCTGCGGCGCCTTCTTGGGCGAAGAGGCTGGTGGGCAACGCAAGCAGCGCAAGTAGTAGGAGCATCAAGGAGAGTCGCTTCATGTCGTGTCCTCGTTGGTCGAGCACCCACCCGAGACGATGCCTCCAAAGCGGCTGCTCTGTCAATTGTCAATTCATTCGCTCTCGGGCAGTGACCTCTCGACAGCAAGCATTCCTACGGAATGTCGAGAGGATGCGTGCCCTTCGCTTACTTGGTCTCGCGCGACGAGCCAGCCGTGACAGCGCGCGTGCGCGTAGCCGCTCCTCCTGGTCCATCGAATCAGGGAGTTTCAGCTTCGAAGGTGTGCACGGCGGTGGCCTTGGGGTGGGGTGAGCGGCGCGAGAAGACGCGGTAGTCGATTTCTTGGAAGATGGTGTCCTTCCACTCGAGCTCGGCGACCCAGCTCTCCTCGAGTCGATTCTCGATGAGCTGCAGGTAGAGGCCGTTGAAGCGCGCGACATGGTCACGGGTTCGCTTCTCGGCGTATTCCACAGAGGTGTTGGTCGAGATGATGAAGGCCCAGTCGCTGGACTGCGCCAGGAGCAGCTCGCGGGCGGCCTGATTGAGGGCTCTGCGCAGCAGGCCCTCGGCGTTGGGGAAGCGGTCGACGAGCTCGATGAGGCGCTCTTCGGCGGCGTGCAGGTGACGGTAGATCCAGTCGTTGAAGCCGTTGAGCCAGACCTCGAAGAAGCCGTTCGCACCCCAGGAGGAGAGGGCGGGAATGATGACTTGGTGCACCGTCTCGATCTGCAGGTACTCCGACGGGGTGACCAGGACGATCTCGCTTTGGTCCGTGGCCGTCTTGCGCATCACCATTTCGATGAAGTGCGGACCTTCATACCACCAATGGCCGAAGAGCTCTGCGTCGTAGGGGGCGCAGATGTGCGGGGTTTGTTTGGTGGTGGAGCGCAGGTAGCGGCACTGGTGCTGGCGATTGAAGAGGAAATTGCCGGCGTGCTGCTCTGCCTGTTGGAGGGCCCAGCTTGGCACGTAGGGTTCTTTCTTGTCGAGAGAGACCTTGCCAGTGACCCGGTGGAACTTGAGGCCGATGTTGCGTCGCAGACCATCGGCGTGGAGGTAGGGTCGGACCTCGGCGTAGGGCAGGTCGAAGCCCAGATCGCGATAGAATTCGCGGTAATTGGCGTGACCGGGGTAACCGATCTCCGAGCTCCAAACTTGGCGGCTGGTTTCGGCGTCGCGTCCGAAGACGGCCACCCCACTGGGGGTGATGGCAGGGCGTGCGGTGCCGAGGCGGTTGGCAGGTTTTCCCTGGGTCAGGCCGTGTGACTCGAGGATGAACCATTTGATGCCCGACTCGGCGACGAGGGCGTCGAGGCCCGGGGCGAAGGCACACTCTGGGAGCCACATGCCGCGGGGGCGACGACCAAAGTGCTTCTCGTAGTTGCGGGCGCCGATCTCGATCTGTGCACGCCGTGCATCATCGGTGGCGAGCAAGGGCAAGAAGCCGTGGGTTGCGCCGCAGGTGATGATCTCGAGGCGCCCGAGGTCTTGGAAGCGTTTGAACTGAGGGAGCAGCTCGCGATTCCAGACGTGGGTGAAGAGATGATGGGTCTCGCGCAGCTCCTGGGCCGCAAATCGGGCCGCCTCCTCGAAAGGAGAGCCTCGGCGCACGACCTCCTGCTGCTCGGCGAGCTCGAGCAGGCGGCTGAGACGGTGCACGTAGCGATCCTGAAGCATGGGGTCGGCGAGCATCTCACACAGCGGTGGTGTGAGCGACATGGTGAGGCGAAAATCGATCCCATCCGCCCACAAACGCTGCATCATTCTGAGCAGGGGGATGTAGGTCTCGGTCATCGCCTCGTAGAGCCAGTCTTCCTCGAGGAAATCGGGGTGCTCCGGGTGGCGGACAAAGGGCAAATGCGCGTGCAGGACGATGCTCAAATAACCTTGGGTCGTCATCGCAATTCCAGTGGCGGGAAGCTCCCGGCCGGCCGCTCGATCGCAGCGCTCAGTTGGCAGAGAGCCGGAAGCTGCCGACTTCTGCTGGATCTGGGGCGATCAATGCAACTCATTGATAACACTCGACGAAAAGAAAGACGAGCTGGGTTGCCGGCTCGCTGGCGAATCGTCAAGACACTACTCCTCCCCTCGTTTGGGTACGTTGCCCGAAGAGGGCTGCGACCACGACGAGGGCAGAGACCATGAGGAGGGCGGAACGTCCAGAGAGGCTGGGTGATGTCCCCATGTGCGCCCCTGTGACGTCTCGTACTCCGCGGCCTGCCGGAGCGCTGCAGCGGAAGGAAATAGATGGCTGGGCGCAACGTACTCGGGCGGTGCCACGATGCGTGCGGTGTCGCGCCAGTCCACCCATCGCTCGACCATTTCCGTGGGCGGTTCCACTCTGACTTCGCTCAGGTCGGCGTCGATCTCCGGCTCCAGCGCTTGCCCGCCTTGCACGGGCAAGAGCAGCAGTCGTGCGACCCTTTCGGGCGGGAAGTGCAGATAGCCACTCCCAGAGCGCTTCAGTGGGCTGCGGAAGGTGAGGAGCAGCTCCCCGTCCGCGCCGAGGGCACGGATCTCCCAGCCCTCTTCGCTCTCTCGACGGGTCTCCCAGTACACGAAGAGCGTCAGCGGATCGCGCACCAAGAGACGCAGACGCGTACCCGGATAGGACTCGGGGATGGGCAGTCCACGGTCGATGAACACATCCGTGGGTTCACGCAACTCGATCGGAGCTGCCACTGGCGCGGGCTCGGGCTCTGTGCGACGGCTTGCCCGCCGACGGGTCCAGGTCGCTGAGCTCGGAAGGGGCATGTTCGATGTGGCGTAGCTAACGATCGCCGAAATCAAACCGTCCTGATCCAGTTCCTCATAGCCATCAATGCCCAGCAACTCGGCATAGTCTCGCAATGCATCGAGCGTCAGCTGGCTCAGCTCGTATCGGTCGTGCGTGATCACTCTCTCCCCCTATGTGGGCGGTAGACGACTCCATCGCTCTCGTACCCGATCAATCGGGCTTCTGCAAGGGCACGAGAAACGCGAATCTGGCGATCCGAAAAGGTCGCGCTGCAGCGATGGCAGCAGCCGTCTCCGGCGGGTAATCCCTACACCTACATCAATCTCGGATCAAGCCATTTTTTCATCAGGCGCGGGACACTGCATTCTCGAATGAGCGGACCACAGCCTGAGCATGACCCCGAGGCCTCGACGCCGTGCTGCCGAACATCCATGGCAAGCGCCTCCAAGATGTATTCGGGCGATCCGAATGCGTAGCCACTGCGCCTGCATCTCCGAAGATTTGCCTTTTCCTGCCTCGAGCAAATGCGCTATCTCTGTGTGGCACGTTCCTGCGGTCACCGAGCTGGCTCGATGACTCGCTTCGGGAGGCGTTGGGGCGCTTCGCGCCTCGAGCTCTTCGTCTTCGCTTGCGCGTGGGTGCCGAACTCTCGACAGCAGCAAAGGTCGAGAGGATGCAGGCCCCTTGCTCGCTTTCGTTCGTACACTTCTCTGCGCCCACCTGGTGCTGGCGCTTGCTATGAGGCCACCATGATGCACACTGACTATTCTCGGCCCACTCAGCTCGACGAGGCCTGCGCGTCGCTCGCCAGTCAAGGCAACGAGTGCGCGCTGCTGGCTGGCGGAACCGATCTCATCGTGAGGATGCGCAGCCGAGCGCGGCAACCCAAGTTGCTCATCGACTTGAAAGCGATCCCCGAGATGCAGGGCATCGTCCCTCTCGAGGGTGGCGGCTGGCGCATCAACGCCTGTGTCAGCATGCATGAGCTGGCCAACCATGCCGCCCTGCAAGCAGCCTATCCAGCCATCACCATGGGGGCTGCCGCGGTCGGCTCGCTGCAGATCCGGCAGCGCGCCACCGTGGGTGGCAACCTCGCCAACGCCTCGCCGTGCATGGATACCGCGCCAGGCATCATTGTGTATGACGGTCAGCTGAGGCTTCGCAGTGTTCGTGGTGAGCGCCTCGTGCCGGCGGCATCCTTCTTCAGGTCAGCCGGCAAGAATGCGCTCGAGCCCGATGAGCTCTTGCTCGCCATCGAGCTGCCGCCGCCGGGCCGCAAGCGCTCGAGTTTCGACAAAATCAAGCGAACCAAGGGCCACGACCTCGCCCTCGTGAACATGGCGAAACT
>JAVFAO010000132.1:0-15747 GCA_034002465.1 Myxococcota bacterium | reverse complement strand
GTCGCCGCCGAGCTGCTCGGGCAGCCTGCCGAGCAGCTCTGGCTCGAGGATAGCTACGTTCATGCCCCGGATGGCCAAAGCGTCAGCCTCGCCCGAGTCGCCACCTACTCGCTCTACGAACACAACCAGTTCCAGCTCATCGGCACCGCTTCGCACATCTCTGACCAGTCTCCGCCACCCTTCTCGGCACACTTCGTCGAAATCGAGGTCGACACCTGGACCGGCGCCATTGGCCTGCTGCGCTACGTCGCCGCGGTCGACTGCGGCACGCCCATCAACCCCACCCTCGCCGAGGGGCAGACCGAGGGCGCCGTGCTCAACGGCATCAGCTTCGCCCTGACCGAGCAATACCTGTTCGGCCCCAACGGCCGCCTGAAGAACGCGAGCCTGCAGAGCTACCACATCTGGTCGATGCGCGATAAACCCGACATCAAGGCCATCCTCGTCCCCAGCTACGAAGCCAGCGGTCCCTACGGCGCCAAGAGCGTCTCGGAAATTGGCATCAATGGCGCCGCTCCCGCCATTGGCAATGCGCTCTACAACGCCACCGGCGTGCGTCTCTTCGAGCTGCCCTTCACCCGCGAGCGTGTCTGGACAGCGCTGCAATCGAAAGTGCGCGAAGGGCAAGGGAGAGGCGACTGAGCGTGGTCGAGAGTGTTCGCCTATCGATACGAAAACGAAAAGGGATTCCAAAGGGCTAGCCCTTTGGCGGGGCGTGGGGCAGCGCCCCACGAAGACAAACTCCGAGACAGCGAGGAGTGCCGGCCCTACGATGGCGTCGAGTTCGAGTACCCCTGCGCACCTTGAGTCTTTGTTAGCATTTCCAGTCAATTCTTGCCGGCTGTGGCTCGTTCTCCACGGCAACGGCCAACAGTCCGTCAAGCATACGACCGCATTCGTCGGCGCAGCAAGGTTCTAGCTTCTCCCATGATGCGTTCGTTCCAAGTGTGTCGTACGCAACGGCTATCGCTCCATACAACGCCAATCCGATGCAGTGTCTTGCCGAGTGAATCGTCGATGCAGATTGACCGATCGCTCTGGCGGCGGCTTGCGCCGAAGGCTTCTCATTGGCTTCCCGTGCGGCCGTGTGGCATTGGAGGATTGCTGTTTTTGCTTGCGGCAACTTGATTGCACCCGACAACCACTGCCGGGCGGCATGCAGTGCATTCTGTGGACGCAGGTCATCTGGGTAGGTTTTGCTCCAGAGCGGCAGCATGACCTGCTCGGAATACTCAACTGCCCAGCTCGCAAGGGTTGCCTTGCTCTGGGTTTCAATCATTTTCACAAGCGACTGAAGATACGGTGCCTCCCAGTCACTGAGCATTTTTCGGGTCCTTGGCATTCTGCTCCTCCCATTCTCGGTGGCGCCCGATCCCCAATCCTGCTTGGCGACAACCAGCTTTTTCCCATCCTACGAAGCAGTACTTCAGTGCGTGCAGGACGGCTCTTGACATGCACGCGAAGATGACTAAGGTCCCCGCGGCGTTGAAGCCTGCAAGCACGGCGCTCGACGTGAGCGCCTGTGCGATGCCCCAGGATAACCGCACGAACCTGGGCGCGGGAAGGCCCCGCATCGGTTTCGCAGAAGCATGATTTCGCTCGCTCCGTTTCGCCAGTTGCGAAAGGGGCGATGTTGGAGTGTGTGATGACGGAAGCCGTGGGCTATCTCGCTTCAGTGTTGACCGCTGCCTCGTTCATGATGACGAACGTCTGGCGGCTTCGTTGGTTGAGCGTCTTTGGATGCGTTGCCTTTCTGGTCTATGGCAGCGCCGTGGGTGCCTGGCCAGTGGTGGTGGTGAACGCCTTCATCGCGGTGATCAACCTCTACTTCCTGCGCAAGCTGAGCTCGAAGAAGCACCCCTTCTCGCTGCTTCATACGCAGGCCGACGCGCCGATCTTGCGGCTCTTCCTCGAGCGCTATGGCCAGGACGCGGCGAGCTTCTTCCCGAACTTTGCGCTCGAGGCGATGCACCCCGAGCGCGCCCGTTTCGTGCTCATCCTGCATGAGCTCAAGCCCATCGGGCTCTTCATCTTCGAGCGTGAGGGCTGCGGCAACGCGCGCATCCACCTCGACTACGTGAGCCCCGACTACCGCAACCTGGCGAGCGCGCGCTTCCTCTTCGACGACAGCTACCGGGTCTTCATCGAGGATGGCATCCGCGAGCTCGAGGTGCGAGACACCACGCCAGCGCATGCGGGTTACTGTCGGCGCATGGGTTTCGTGCCGTCGCTGCTCGATCCCAAGGTCTTCGTCAAGACCCTGGCTGCGGCAGGTGACATGGCGCGCACCGACTCGAGCACGCTGCGCCTTGCACGGCAATTTGCATTCGTTAGCTCGAGGGCACCGACCTCTCGATAGCGGCAATTCCTTCGGAATGTCGAGAGGATGCGTGCCCCTCGCTCACTCTCGATTGCGTCCTCGGTGCGTTAGGCCACGGGTCCTCTCGACACTCTGGCGCCATTGCCACGTTCGAGAGCTCGACCCGGAGGTGAGTGGACCACCTCTGTCCGCTCTCTCTCACGAAGCTGTTGACCTCGAGGCTGGCTGCCGGCACGCTTGGGGGACGGCGAAAGCAGACGGTCTGCGCTCGAGCCGCGGAGGGGGAGAGATGTGTACGCGTCGTAAGTGTGAGAGCTGTCGTCGCTACTATGAGCCCAATTCAGACGAAGCCGGCTCGCTTTGGGATGGGCCCGAACAGTATGCGGTCGGGAGTGCGGACTGCTGTCTGGAGTGCTGGATGATGCTGGGCTTTTCGCAGGTGTCGTCGAAGGTGATGCGGGATCTGCTGACTGATGGTCGTATTCGCTTCGCCGATGCATCGCTGCTGCGCGTCGTTCTGCCACCGGTGCAACAGCGCAACCTGCGGGACCGTTTCGAGGGCATGCTGCTCGGCGTGGCCGTAGGCGATGCCTTGGGCAACACCAGCGAATCGATGACCCCTGCACAGCGCCGGCAGCGCTATGGAGAGATAACAGACTATCTCACCGCTCCAGGCCAAGTCAGCGATGACGGCCAGCTCACGTTCTGGACCATCGAGACCATGCTGCAGCATTTCGAGTTGTTGCGTGCCTTCCCTGGCACGCACCCTTCGGGCTTGCTTCGCAGCGAGTCTTCGCCTCCTGGCTGCGACTTCTCTCCGGAGCACGTGGCCGCTCGTTTTGCATTCGCTCGCTCTCGGGTACCGACCTCGCTCGATGACTCGCGAGGATGGAGTACCCTTCGCTCGCCTTCGATTGCCTCGCGGCGCATTCGGGGTATCGGCAAGACGGTGCGGGCGGCGCTTCGCGCCAAGAAGAACGGCGCGAAGTGGGACGAGATGGGGCAAGCGAGCGCGGGCAATGGGGCTTTGATGCGCTTTCTTCCGCCTGTGCTTCCGCATTTGCGCGGCTCAGGCGAGGCGCTCTGGGAGGCCGCGGCGTTCAATGCCATGCTGACCCACAACGAGCCTCTGGCGATTGCCACGAACCTCGCCATGACGCGGCTGCTCTTCGAGCTGCTCGAGCGCGATGAGGCGCCAGCGCCTGCATGGTGGTGGCAGCGCTTCTGCGAGATTCTGGCACCACTCGAGAGTGACAGTGTCTACCGCAGTCGGGCGCCTGCGCTGCAAGGCTTCGAGGGCACGCTCTCGGCGTTGCTCGAAGCGCAGCTCCCGAGCATGCTCGCGCGCGACGCAAGCGTCGAAGAAGCCTGCAATCATTGGTATTCTGGTGCTTACCTGTTGGAAACCGTGCCCAGCGTTCTGTACATCCTCAGTCGGCACGGCCACAGCTTCGAGGAGGCGGTGACGAGGGCCGTGAACGACACCTGGGACAATGACACCATCGCTTCAATCGTCGCCAGCCTCATGGGGGCGTTGCATGGGCGTGGCGCCATTCCTCAGCGCTGGTTGGAGGGACTCGACCCCAAGACGAGCGAGCAAGATGAGCGAGGCATCTTCACGTTGATCGATGATGCCTGGTCCATCTTGGTCGAGGAAGAGCACTATCAGGATGACGAGCAGGAGAGGGCGCAATGAGCGGGGCTTCGGCTTGAGGCCTGTGTCGCCTCGGCAGAGCGACCAACCCAAGTCGTCGACCGAACACCCCTGATGGCAGTCGTCTTCGTGGCAGACACCACTACAGGGGCGGCGACTGCTCCACAGCAGGTCCCCGCTGGTCGCCAACTCGCCTTGTCGATAGCCCTTACGTCCTCGGGCTCGGGCGCTTCGCTACCGTCGGGACGCAGGCACACCGCACCATCCTCACGCAGGGTGCAGACGCTGCCCTCCAGACAGGGTTCGGCAACCCAGTAGGTGCTTTGCGTCTCGTCCTTCCCACAACTCCCGCGGACTCCTCGATTGCAGTAGCGCTCCAAATAGAGCACGCCCTCGGGAGGATCGCACTGGTTCGCTGGTCCCCGGCAATCGAACCCGGTGAAAAGCAGCATGGGAAGCGGCATGGCGACGGCAAGATGGAGCTTTTTCATCGTCTCCTCGAAGCGTGAAGTGAGCGGCGAAGACCAAGAGATCTACGATGACGACCGGCAGGGCGCATTGCTCCGGAGTCGCGAGCCAGGGGCTCCGATTGGCTCGCTGCCAAGAGTGCCATGCGCTTGCCTTCTCCATAGCGCGGAAGCACGACTGCAGTCAACGCGCGTTTGACGAGCGCCGAGGGCCGTCGCTAGACTGCAAAGGCTCAGCGTCGCTGGGCTCTTCGATGAGGCCGATCCCATCTTCCAAGGAAAAAAGAACATGAGTTGTTTCAAGCTCTTTTCGCTGCTGAGCTTGTTGCTCGCCTGGCCGCTGCACGCCTTCTCTGCGCCACCCGAGGACTTGCTACAAGACTTCGACAGCTACCGGCTCGAACGCAACCTCGAGGCAGCGCAGGCGCTGCAAGACCTGGGTGAGGCGCAGGCCGTCGCGTGGCTACAGAGCTGGGCAGAGCAGCATCCTGATGACCTGAGCACCTTCGTGATGTGCAGGATGCTCTTCCAGGGCAAGGACGACGCGCCCCTGCGGCGACCCGCCTTGGGCGGCCCAGTGTTCGTGGGTGCGGGCAGCCTCGACGATTGGCCGCTGGAGCCCATCACGCTCTTCGAGGGTATTCCGATCTTGGTGGTGCGGGGCTACATGCTGGGTGGCCACCCCGAGTCCGCTCAAGACTATCTCGCCTATTGTATTCAGAACGGGTCATGGGTGAGCGGCAAGTACGCGCTGCCGACGCCTGAGGAAGTCGACGATGCTCTGACGCGTTTCATCGAGCAGTACGACCTCACCGAAGAGGATGCGCGCTTCATCAGAGCACAGGCCGAGTGAATCGAAGGGAGGCTTACTCTCTGGCAGCGTGCTGAGCAGTATTCGGGTGATGTGAAACGCTTCTGATGGAGTGAGGGATGGGCGACGATGAGTTGATGATGCTCTTCGTGTCGGCGGTGCTCGCCGCGATGGGTTGGGGGGGCTGGCTCCAGCAGCTGGGCAAGGCCACTCGGCTGGGGCGCCCTGCTGGGCAGTTGGCCACGCTGCGCTTCTTTCCGCTGCTGGTGCTCTTTGGGCTGGTGCTGCTGCTCAAGCTCTGGTCTGCCAGCGATGTGCGCGATAGCTGGGTCTATTTGCCGACCTATGTGGTCTTCGGCATGGCATGGGCCTATGTCGGTAGAGCGGCTTTTTGCCTCTTTGGCTTGCGCTGGCGCGAGGACGCATTGGAGAGCCGCAACTGGGGGGGCATCGTGGCCTTCTGTGGCGCGTTGGTGGGGATTGTGGCGTGCTATGCGGGCGCCAACGTGGGAGAGGGCCCGAGCTGGCTGGTGGTGGTCTTGGCGGGGGGCCTGGCGAGCCTGAGCTGGCTGGCGGTGGCCTGGCTGACGCAACTGTTTGGGGGCTGGGCCGAGAGGGTGAGCGTAGAGCGAGACCTCGGCGCTGGAATCAGGATGGGGGCGTTTCTGGCGGCGAGCGGCTTGATTTGTGGGTACGGCGCGGCGGGGGACTACAGCTCGGCTTGGCAGACGGTGGTCGAGTTCGGAGTGGCCTGGGTCATCCTGCCGTTCGGTTTCTTCGCGGTGGTGGTAGAGAAGCTGCTGGCTGGTCAGCGTTCGATGCGCGGGCGAAGGGGCCTCGCTCCGGCGTTGTTACTGGCCTTCCTGTATCTCGCAGGGGCGCTGGGCTACCTCTACGTTGCACCGCCCATTCCGCGGGCAGAGCTGGCGATGCGGCCCTCCTCCGAATCAAACTGAGCCCTCTCTGCGTCCCATCTGGTCGTTCAACGGGATTTCAACCGCAGAGCTCGCAGAGCAGCGCAGAGGGAACGCAACCGGAGAAGCGCAACTGAAACCCGAACCCCGAAACCTGAAAGCTCCCCGCCTTCTCCCTCTCGCGCCGGAATCCTGGCCCGCCCTGCGGCGGCGCATCATCTTCGACGCCTACAAGTGGGACCCGCAGGTGGGGGATGTCTGCACCATCGCCAAGTATGCGCTTTTGCTCGACGAGCAGACCGCTGACGCTCTCAACACCGCCGCCGAGGCTCTGGCCGCAGAGACCATGGCGATGGAACAGGCGCTCTTGCAGCGGCCCGAGCTCTATCGGGCGTTGGGCCTCTCGAGGCCGCTGCGTCGGGCCTTGCGTGCTGCCTGCAGCGCCGACCCAGGGCTGCGCCTGCTCCGCTTCGATTTTCATCCCTGTGTCGATGGCTGGCGGCTCTCCGAGGTGAACAGCGACGTGCCAGGGGGCTGGGCCGAAGCCAGCCTGCTCCCGGAGCTCGTGGGTGACGCGCTGTCGATGCCACTGCGGCGCAGCGAGCGCTTCCGCTTCCAGCTTGGGGATGCGCTCTGTGCCGCCTTATGCGAGCGCGTGCCCGAAGGCGGCTTGATCGGCATGGTGCACGCCACCTCCTACGCCGACGATCGCCAGGTGATGCAGTTCTTGGCCGATCGCCTCATCGCCGCCGGACGCAGGGCGCAGATGATGGCGCCAGACCACCTGGACTGGCGAGCTGCCGGTGGCGCTCGGGGTGTTCAGGCGATGGTGCGCTTCTTTCCTGCCGAGTGGTTGCCGCGCCTGCCGCGCCGCAGCGACTGGACGCGCTTCTTCACGCACCCGGTGCCGGCGTGTAATCATGCGACGGCGCTGTTGACGCAGTCCAAACGTCTGCCGCTGCTTTGGTCGCGACTGGGGGTGTCCTGTCCGAGCTGGCAGCGCTGGCTCCCTGAGACGGTCGAAGCGCGCTGGTCGGTGCTCGCTGCAGAGGCCTCCGAGTGGGTGCTGAAGCCGGCCTGGGGCAGGGTAGGGGAGTCGATCACTCTGCCGGGCAGCATGAAGGCGAAGAACGTCGCGCTGGCCTGGCTCTCGGCGAGCTTTGCACCCGAGCAGTGGCTGATGCAGCGACGATTTCACAGCCTGCCCTTGCAGATGGGCATGGGCTGGGGGCATGTTTGTGTGGGTGTGTTTACGCTGGGCGGCAGAGCGCTTGGCTACTACGGTCGGTTGAGCACGCGCCAGCGCATCGATGAGGGCGCGCAAGACCTGGCGGTCTTGGTTGGAGTGGAGGAGCGGCGGTGATGAGCAGGCAGACAGAGCTTCAGGCTTGGCTCGAGGCGGCGAGCTCCCTGCGCGCTGGGCAATGGGAGGGTGCTTCCTGGACGTTGCGTTGGGAGGAGGACTCGGTCTCTGTCCTGCATGACGGAGTCTCCCTCGAGCCGGAGGAGCTGGTGCTGCAGCTCTCAGGTTCTCGTGTGAGCGCCCCTCCGGGCCATCGTGGGTGTGCCGGAGCGGCACTTTCTTCAGCTTCAGCTTCGTGAGAGGGCCTCAAGGGGGCGCGGTTTGGCGCTGAGCGCCGAGCTGGCTGAAGACGACGCGCTGTTGCAGACGTCGCTGTATCAAGGGCTCTCCCGATTGTCGCAGGACGGGCAGGCAGTGGAAGCGGCGCTGCTGCTGTCTTTCCTGCGGGTCTGGGTGTGCTTGGAGCTGCCGCTCAGGAGCGGCCAGGCGCCTGAGCTCTTTCGGCCGATGCCGCTGCCCGACCCGCTCTATGCGGAGCGGGCGTATGCGATTTGGGCGCCCGACGAATCGCCCTGGTCGGCTTGGACGAAGCCTGCGCCATTCGTCTCCATGAAGACCACGCCGCTTCACAAGTTGCCGTCGGAGTTCGACGTTTCGGCATCAGGGATCGGGCAGGAGCCAGGGACGCCGGGCAGCAGTTTGACCTTCGACGACGTGTTGCGGCGCGAGCGCGCGCTGCTCGTCGACTTGCCCGGAGAGCTCGCGGTGCGGATGGGGCTTCGACTTGCTCGTACGGGGCATCGACCAGTGCCGCTCTTCAATGCTTGTGTGGGCCCCTCCGGCGCTCCCGCCCTCGTCAACGCCGAGCAGGTTCAGCAATCTCTGCTCGCAGCGACCCCGACTTTGGCCCGCTGTCGCATCGACGACGACGCACCGCCAGTGTTTCTGCTCGATTCGGGGCGCGACGGTGCGCGTCGTCGTCCCCAACCCAGGGACTACGACAACCGCTGGGTGCTCTTGCCGCAGGATCTGCCGTCGGCGCAGCGGCTGATGCAGGCAGGTATCAAGGAGCTCTGGCTCCTGAGCGAGAAGCTGAAGGACGATGTTCAGCATGTCCTCTATCGCTACCAACGAGACGGCCTGGTGCTGCGGCATTGTGGGGTCGAGAGCTGGCTTGGGCATGGTGTGCAGCTCTCTTCGCCACGGCCTTTGGAGCTGAAGCGTCCTTCTGGCTTCGGCTGGATTTGGTATCGGATGAAGGTGCTCGCCGGTCTGAAGCGCAACGCCGCCGGAGGCTTTGGGGCGGTCATCCCGGTTCCGTCGAGCTCGAGTGGCTGAGCGAGCTGTCCATTGGGCGCTTGGCCTGTTACCCCAACTTCGGGCTGCCTTCGCAGCGAGTCTCCGCCTCCTCCTGGCTTCGACTTGCCGGTGGTCTGGCGGTGATTGAGCGGCCTGGGCAGCCGCGGCTAGATTTGGGCGAGCTGGGGGCGTCGTTGGCGCAGGTGAAGGCGCTGCATCCTGAGCTGGAGCTGTGGCTGGAGCCTGGGCGTTATGTGGTGAGCGAGGGGGGGTGTTGTTGTCGCGGGTGACGCAGGTCAAGCGCAAGGGCGCGCAGCGCTTCATTGGTCTGGAGACGGGGATGAACTCGTTGATTCGGCCGGCGTTGTATGGTGCGCATCATGGGGTGGTGAACCTGAGCCGGCTGCACGAACCGGCGGTGCAGCAGTATGATGTGGTGGGTCCGATCTGCGAGAGTGGGGACGTGCTGGGGCGCGGGCGCTTGCTGCCTGAGACGCAGGAAGGGGATGTGATCTTGATGACGCACTGCGGGGCGTATGGGCGCGTGATGAGCTCGCGCTACAACCTGCGTGAGCCGGCGGGTGAGCTCTTGTTGGAGTGAGCGCCGATGAATGGCGGAGACTCGTTCAGCCCGCACGCCATCCTGTGGGGCTTTCCAGCCTGACGCCCTCCAGCCGCTTCCTTGCTCTTGTCTGGCAGCTAGCCGATCCATTTGGTATGAACCTAGATGGCTGGGAGATGAAGGCTCATGGACAAGCGGCAGCCACGACAACCAGAGAATCTACCTGAGCACAGCGAAGCCACTTTGTTGGCGCTGGTGGAGCGAGGCCTGGCGAGCTGCATTTCCTTGGGGGGAGCCTTTGGCCTATTGCATTACCTGGACTACCGACAGACCCACGACGTTGACGCTTGGTGGGCTGAAGAGCTCAGCACGCAGCAACAGAACTTGGTGATCGAGACCATCGAAGCATCGCTGCGAGCTTTTGGTCAGGTAACCCATCGTCGCTGGGGTGACGTGGTCAGCATTGAGTTGGCGCGAGAAGGACGCAAGTGTTTCAGCTTTCAGATTGCCCGTCGAGCAGGTCAGCTGGAGCCTTCCACGACCGCTCCCTGGATTGACGTGCCTCTGGACAGCCTGGCCGATTTGGTCGCCAGCAAGATGACGGCCCTGGTCGAGCGTGGTGCTCCGCGCGATTTCCGCGACATTCATGCCATTTGTGAGGCGGGGCTGGTTGCTGTGGAGCGCTGTTGGCAGCTTTGGCAGCAGCGGCAGAGGCTGGCTGGTGTCGACGTGGACCGTCATCGGGCGCGTCTGGCCATCCTGACGCATTTGGCGCGTATCGAGCAGCATCGGCCTCTGGCAGAAATCCAGGATGCTCGGGCGCGCGTCGTGGCACAGGAAATTCGGCAATGGTTTCGGACACAGGTCATCGGGGAGCTGGGAGAACCATGACGAAGTGGTTGGATGGGGCTCTGTATCCCGATGTCGAGCCGCCGCTCACGCTGCAGGGCCTGGCAGACCGTGTCGATTTCCTTGCAAGGCTCTGCGCTGCCTGGGATTTCGGCGTGTTGCCGGAGTGGGAGACGGTTCTGGAGATTCGTCGGGCCGAGTGGCGAGAAGCTGTTGAGCAGTGTCGCCTCTTGACCTCACCCACGTATCATTTGCTCCGCACCTGGCATGACTTGCCCTCTTTGCCCTATCTGGGGCAGAAGCTGGCACATATCCTGGAAGACCCGAATCTGGAGTACATCTGAATTGCATTCGTTCGCTCTCGGACACGGACCGCTCGATGACTCGCGGGGATAGAGTGCAACGCGGGAACGTTTGCTCTGGCGAGGGGAACGCCTGTGGGTGCTGTCTCGAGCTGGGCTGATGGAGATGAAGCGTTTGGCCGCGCGTCCGCAGGATCTTGCGGACCTGGCGCGCTTGGAGGCGTCATGACGAAGCGGGAGATGCAGTCCGTTGCGCCTTCTCCTGAGCAGCTCGAGCAGCGTCTGCAGACGGCAGCAGCGCTGCGCGAGCTCTGCGTGTCGCTGTCGGAGGCGGCGCCTGCGGGCAGGCCCGCGGTGGATGCACTGCTGCTGATGCCATCCGTTTCCACGGTCGCCTCATCGTGGAAGGACCGTTCTGGCTGGAGCAGCCTCCTGTGGGCGAGCCAGGCGCGGGTCCGGGCTATTACGTCAGCTTGGGAGCTGGTGCTTGGCGTTGGCTCGGCGCGAGCCGAGTCGAAGCGCTGCAGTGTATCAATGTGGGCTGGTGAGGATGCTGGGGCGGCGACGTCGACGCGTCGTTCACCGCACCTGACATTGTTCCGCTCTCTGAGTGGAGCCAAACGCGTGGGGTGGTGCAAGCAGACCCTCTCAGTTCATGCCCTCGAATTCGCATCCTTATTCCTGAGCGTGTCGCAAATCCCCTGAGTGTCGATGAGGCTGGAACCGCTCGCCGCACCACCATACCTGGATTGCACTTACGGGAGGGTGCTGGTACCGTTGTCGGCGCGGGCCTTTCGCCGCACCCAGCCCACGTCATGCGCATCACATGTAAGTGATTGAAAGACATGCGTAATGTTGACTCGTATGGGCGACCCTTGTGGTCGCCCTCCACGGATTCTGCATACATCGGGGAAGTACAGGACGCCGATGCTGTATTCGCGTGATATCCACAGACCTCACCCCCCAACTCTCTCCATCGATGGAGAGGGGGAGCCGCGGAGTTTTTTTGTATTCCCGTTTTGCTCAGAAATCCGTCGAGCTTCCTTCAAGTACTGCTTACTTCGTGCTCTTCGTGGTGCATTTGCCTCTTTGATCATGGAGTTGTACGTGATGCGCAGGGGCTGCTCTGCAACCCTCGGAGGACGTCGTGACACTTCCCACAAACCAGCCAGCCGCCCGCGCCCTGTACCTGGCGGCCCTGCAGTATAAGGCCCTCGCACCCTGGCGACAGTTCGAGGACGTGGACGCGTTCGCGGTGCGGCTGCCGAACCACCTTCATCCCCAACTGGTCAGCATCCATGGAGCTGGCAACGTGCGCGTTGGCATGGGCGTGTTCCGCGGTCCACGGGCCGCACACGCCTTCGACGTCGTGCTGCGGGACGGCGAGGCCAGCTACGAGTACATGGTCCACAGCGCCGACATGGTCAGCCTGAACTTCTGCCCGCTGCGGGAGGTGCCCGCCGCGTTCCGTTCGTTCTACACCGAGACCGGAACGCGGCCTCGCTTGTCCTCCGCCGTGCCGTTTCTATGGGTCAAGGAGCCCGACCGGCAGGTCCGACCTCTGACCCGACAGGAGCAGGCGGACTGTGCGCTGCTGCTCGCCGGGGTCGTCCATGCCGTCGAGCGTCGACTGCTGACGCCCGAGGGCGTGAGGGCCGTCTCACCCGGCCGCCTGCTGACCCTGTGCCTTGCTGGCGATGCGGCCGCACCGGAGGTCAGACTCGACGAGCAACCCATCGTCGACGAGACGGACGAGCGCTCGCCGCTGCTCTTCGTCGACCCCGCCTCGCTCGTCGGTCTGCCTCGTCTCCGCGAGCGCTGGGTTGTCGGTTGCCCGCCCATCCCCGTTCGGATCGGGGACTCGGACGAGCTGCCGCGGCTGGCGCTGGTGGTCGACCGAGCCAGCGAGCGACTGCTGGACACTTACCTGGTGACCGGGCCGCGCGCCCCGCACCAAGCCGCCGACCGGCTGATCGAGCTGTTCCGGGGGAGGGCGGGCCGCGGCCTGCCCGGACTGCCGGAGCGGGTGCTCTGCACCTCCGACGATCTCGTCGAGGTGCTGTCCCCGGTACTGGCGGCGTGCGGCGTGGCCCTGGAGCCTGCGCCCGAGCTAGCGGGACTCCCCCGGCAGCTCGCCCACGACTTTCTCTCGTTCCTCGATGCCGGGGGCGCGCTGGACGCTGGTCCAGGCGACGATGAGGCGGCAGCGTCGGGGCGCGATGCACTCCCGGCACCCGACGACTTCGCCGGCTGGCGGGCGGCGTTGGATCGGCTGATCCAGCGCTGCACGCAGGAGGTGCACGTCGAGCTGCGCGAACGTCCCAGTTTGCTGGGGAGCTTCTTCGGCGACACCGCCGCCGCTCTGGAGCTGCTCGGCCAGGTGGCAACGCTGCATGAGCGCAACGCCTGCGCGGCGCTCATCGAGTGGTGCTGGCTCGACCGCCGCAAAGCCACGGGACGCAGGGGACCCCGGGAAACGCTCGCCGAGCGACAGCTTCGGCGGGGCGGGTTGTCGGCGGCCGAGCGGACGCTGCTCGAGGCGATGGTGGTCGAGCCGGTTTCACTCTACCGGGTGGCGACGATCGAGCCGGGCCAGTGGCTGGAGCTGGAGGATCTGCTGCGCGGAGGGAAGCTCCGCCTCGATGATCGGTCGCTCTCCAGCTGTGCGGTGCCCGGCATGGCCCTGTCAGCGCGGCTGTTCTCCGTGGGTCGCTTCCACTTCGACTGCTGCGTCGGGCCCCCCATCGATGGCCGGCTGATACCCCATGCGCTGGCCTACTTGAACGAGCAGGGGCTCAAGACGAGCCCCGCGGCTCTCGCTCGCAGCGCGCACCACTTCGGCCGCCTCTGGCTGTGGAGCGGGGTGCGCTCGGGCCACGTGCGGCTCCTGCGGCAGGCCGACGGGTCCCCGGGCTCCGAGCAGCTCAACCCCGACGCGTCGGACCTCGACCCGGCGCTGCTCGCCCAGCTCCGGGAGCACTATCGCTGCTGGGTGGACACGCCGCTGCTGGCGTTGGGTGAGCGCACTCCCCGGCAGGCTGTGCAGACAGCCGACGGGCGACGGCAGGTGGAGCAGCTCCTGCGCTCCCTGGTGCCAACGGTCGTCGGGGGCTGCGCGGTACCGTCCCCACTGGCGGAGCTGCAGGAGCTGCTGGGGCTAGAAGCGGAGTCCGAGCGACCAAGTGCGGAACCGCCGCCCGGTCGGCGTCGAGGCAGGCGACTGCACTGATGGATGAACAGGGGAAGCACGAGCGTGGACGTAGGTCACAGAGCGTGCTGGGACCTGAGCCCAGCAGTGCTTTCCCAAGCGGCTTGCTCCGCCACGTGGGGAGAGGCTGGAGCGAGCGAATGCATTCGTTCGCTCTCGCGAGACCCTCGCAGCGCTGCTCATGCGCATCGGATGTGCACGCGACAGCCGCTGACGCGTGCTTCGCTCCGCTCTCGTTTGCGAGCGACATGACTTGGCGGCTGCTCAGTCACCCGTGAAGAGCTCGGCGAGCTCGTTGATGCTCAACGCGCGGCGAAGCCAGCGCTCGAGCTGAGGGCTGTCGGTCGTCTCGAGGATGGACGTGCGGCTATGTTCGTCGATAGCCAAGCCCTTGGCTTCGAGCAGAGACAGCAGTGCGCGCGCGAGTCCCTCGGCTACGCCCTCCTTCCTTCCAATCTCAATACCTTCTTCCTTGCCCTCAGCAAATCCTGTGTCCTTGGCGTACTCAATCTTGCCCTGCTGCGTTTGGACGTGAATCCTTGCCTCGTCGTAGGCTTCCCATTCCTGCGGGCTGAGTTGCGCCCGCTCGGCGATATGCAAGGCCGTGCGATAGGGCTCCTGTTGTAGCGCTTCGGGCACCTGCTCGAGGGTTGGTGCGTGCCGCAAGAAGAAGGTCCACTTGTCGAGCGCGCTGTCGAGCGCTTCTGCTGTTTTCGAGAACTTGGGTAGTTCGAGGAAGTAACAGCGCAGCTCGTCGAGATAGCTCTTGCCAGTGACGCTTTCCTTGGTGTGGTGCCGGCTGAGATGGTGCTCGAACTCCGGAAACATGATGAAGTCGCAGACCGAGATGGCGATGACCTGGGTCAACGCCCAATACTGTCTGCCGCTCTCGAGCTGACCCACATAGGCCTTGGCGGCGTTGTAGACCACCCGTTTGGCGAATTGCATTCGTTCGCTCTCGGGCACCGACCTCGCGCCAGCGACAATTGTCGCCCGCCTTCCTTGGCGGGCACCCTTCGGGCTTGCTTCGCAGCGACTCTCCGCCTCCTGGCTCCGAGTTCCTTCGGAATGGCGCGAGGATGCGTGCCCTTCGCTCACTGCCATTTCCTTAACCGGCTCGACCTGCATCTCGATGAGGTACTTGCGGCCGAGGCCGTCGATGGCCTTGACGTCGAGGTAGGATCTCTTGAGCACCGAGACGTGTCCCGGCTGATAGGGGTCGACGAGCTCGAGTGAGGCGAGGCGCTCTGCTCCGTCCAAGCCCATGACGGCCTCGATGAAGCTCTTGAGTGGTGCGAGGCCCTCGCTGCTGCCAAAGATCTTTTTGAAGGCGAAGTCGGTGCGAGGATCGATGAAGCGCATGCGCCATCCTTTCACCCTCCAAGCTTTGCTCGCCGGGTGCGGCGAGTCAAGCGCTGTACGCTGTTTTTTTGTTCAGCAGGAGGAGTGCGCATGCGCCTTCGGTTTGACGCCGCCGCTGGAGAAGCGAGGTCGTTGCGCGCAGCAGTGCGTGTGGAAGCCCTCAGGGCTTGCTCCACCGGAGCGAGGGCTTGCTCCACCGCTGACGAAGCTTGTTCAGCGGCCCCCAAAGGCTCCTCGATGGCTCCGAGACCTTGCTTTTTGGTTGTTGTCGTACGATTTCTGGCTCACAAGGCCTGCTCCGCGACGATCATGGCATGGTTTTTGGCAAGAGAGGGTTCGCTCACGGCACACAAGCCTTCCTCCGCGAGCGTGGCGCTGCTTCCACAGCGTTTTTGGGCTACACTTGCCGCTGCGGAAGCTTCGTTGGCCGTGGATCAAGCTTCGTTGGCCGTGGATCAAGCTTCGTTGGCCGTGGATCAAGCTTCGTTGGCCGTGTGGAAGCCTTGCTGGGTCAGGAACGAAGCTTCGCTGTCCGTCGCTCGAGCCATGGTGATGGTGGTGGAAGCTTCCTGAGCGATGCGCTAACAAATTGACTCCACCGGGGCAAGTTTGGCCATATTGAGAAAGGATCCGATGACCCTCCTTTTGTGCCGCATTCGTTCAATGCCTCGTCGCAACTCGCGCTTGAGGTGGGCG
>JAVFAO010000131.1:0-15900 GCA_034002465.1 Myxococcota bacterium | reverse complement strand
GGCGCTGAAAGCAGGGGGTCATCGACGGTCTTCACGGCCAGCGCCTCGAAACCAACGCGAACGTAGTACGCGCTCTGAGAGGGAACCTCGGCATACAACAAACGATCCTTGTCGTCGACCTGGAGAAGCACGTCCAAGCCAACGACACTCATCGTGTATCGCCGAAGCGAATGGTCTCGTCCTGCAATGCTGAGCGTCTCACTCCCCGTCTTCTCAAGACTCAGTTCGAATACACCCGCCGGGATGAGCAGGACTGGGAAGACCTGCTTTCCACCCAGCTCTTCGTCGTAGCGCTTAACGGACAAGCCCATCAGCGCAGGGTTGAAGTTCTCGAAGAGAAGCACGTCAGGGGCACAGTCCACGGTGAGCTCACGTTTTTGGTTGTCGAGCTTCGCTTTCCCGTCGGCCCAGCTCACCGTGGATTCTCCTTGAGGAGCGCTCATGTGCAAGCTCCGCCAAGCTCCGTTCTCATCGACTTCCAGCTCCATAGTCACCCGCAGCTGCTGCCCCGAGACGCTGAGCACGTATTCGCTGGAATAGCTTCCATCTCGCATCCAGCGGTAATCCGTGGTGGCGAGCAGCTCCTCGTTCAAATAGAAGCGAAATCGGTCTTGATCCATCACCGCCTCCTCTGAGTCAGTGACTGCGACGGGCTGCGCTACGCTGCCCTCGTCTACGCCCGTTTGTTCCTTCTCCGTCCCCACCGCCTCCACATTCGTCTGCGCGCCAGAACACGCCGTCGCCAGAAGAATGAGGATTGTGGACAGGCAGCACCCAACTCGACTTCTCATCATCCCTTCTTTCCTCCCTCGGAAAGGCTGACCTAGGTCATTCCACCTTCATTGCATCCCGAAGCGCGCGCAGTTCCTCAGCCCGCGTGCTCTGATCGAGATAGAGATAGGCCTGCTCCAACGATTCCAGAAGCTGCAGGTACTCGTCCGTATCCGAAGCAAGCGGCCTCAACCACTCCTCGACCTCGACGGGGGGGTGCGACGACAGGGCATAGAAGAGTGCAAGCTCGCCCAGCGCTTGGTCTCGAAGCTCCTGCTGCTGAACATCCTTCCCCGGCTCGAGCTCTGCGCTTGTGTTCACAATGACGCTGCTCAAGAGCTCCAGCGCGGTATCGAAGCGCTCCATCCGAAGCTCGAGCCACGCCTGCATGTAGCATGCGTAGTCCGATCGCAGCGTATTCGATTCTCTCTCCCTCAGCGTTGCAATCAAGCGCAGTGCCTCCTGGTTGCGTTTGGCCCGATAGGCGTCGGTCGCGAGCAGCATCAGCGCGTCGTTCGCGTATTGGCTTTGAGGAAAGTCACGTTGCAGACGCTCCAAGACCTCGGCACGCTTGTCGAGCTCAGCCAAACTCTCGTATTCGTAGGCCAACATCAGAAGGGCTGCGTCAACACCGTCGTAGGTAGGAAAGTGGGCAATCAAGGTCTCGAAGTGTGCAACCGCCGCTCGTCGATGCTCGCCCAGCAAAGCGCTTTGCTCAGGCGTGGGCGCTTCGCCGAATGCCTCCGTCCATTCGTCCACCAGCTCGAGCTGCGCCAAGGCCGTGCGCTCGAGCAGAGCGGGGTAGTCTTCGTGCTCGGGCTCCAACTTTGCCAATCGGGCCTCATACATCTTGACCGCAGCTTCATGATCACCTTCGTCGGCGAGCTCCAGGGGCACGAAGGCAGCCTCCTTCTTCGGCGCAGAGCCACAAGAAACAGCGAGCATTAGCCCCAAACACATCAAACAGCCTGTCCATCGTGTTCTCTTCACTCAGTCCCCCGTGCTCAACAGGCAGAAACCCACCGCCTTGCTTGTACCGCCAAGCCGCGCTTTTCGTCCATGCGCACTGCACTTTCTTCTTCGTTCCGGGCAGGCTTTGGCAAGTCAACGGCGGGCGGCGAAGGCTTGGCTGCTTGCGACGCCGTCTGCAAGGCTTTGCCAAGCTCGCTTGTGGATACCGAAGGTTCCGGTTCTCGTAGGCTCATGGGCGCTGCGAAGAATTGGCTCAGGCTAGGGGCGGTTGCTCGGCCGTCATCCACCTCATCCACCACGCTTCCGTTGACGAAACGCCCAGAAGGTGACTACAAAGCGGCCCGTGCGCATGTGCGGTGGTTCACCGCGCGCCACTGCTTTGACAAGGATACGTGCTTTGAAGGTGCGTCGCGAGACATGGATTTGGATAGCGCTGATCTCGGCGCTGATCGGCCTCGTGTTGATCGGCATGTGGCGCATGCACGAAGTGCAGCCGCTCGTGCTCGAGCGACGCCCCGAAGGCATCATGAGTACGAGCACGATGCTCATCGTCGTGGCCCCCAACGATGACCTCCCGCGCGGGGAGGCCGCCCTCGAAGCTGCGGAGCGTGAGCTGCGTCGTACCGAGGCGCTGATGAGCGCCTGGCTCGATCTCTCCGAGGTCAGCCGCTTCAACACCGCCGATGTCGGTACCTTCGTCATGCTCTCGGCAGATGTGCTCGCGGTCATGCGTGCAGCCCGGGACGCTTTCGAACAGACCGATGGCACCTTCGACATCACCATCGGGCCGCTGATTCGTTTGTGGAAGGACGCAGGCAAGCGGGGCAAGCTGCCGCTGCCAGACGAACTCAAGCAGGCCCGCGAGCAATCGAGCTGGGATTTGATCGAGCTCCGCGATGACGGCGCTCTCCGACGCGGAGAAGGGGTGCGTGTCGACCTGGGTGGCGTGGCCAAAGGCTACGCCATCGATCGTGCGGTGACGGCCATGCTCAACCTCGACGTCGAAGCCGGCGTGGTCGAAGTGGGAGGCGATGTCCGCGTCTTCGGCTCACTTCCTGACCGAAGTGTCTGGGAGGTCGATATCCGGGACCCCTTTCAATCGGACAACGTGGTGGCACGCCTGGGACTTCGCGACCAAGCCGTGTGTACGAGCGGTAACTACGCGCGCTACATCAGCATTGACGGCAAGCTCTACAGTCACATCCTCGACCCCCGCACGCTCCAGCCTGCAGGGCACGTGCCTTCGGTCACTGTGGTCGCCCCAACAGCGATGCAAGCAGATATTTGGGCAACGGCGCTCAGTGTCCTGGGGGAATCGGCACTCAAAACGCTGCCAGCAGATTTGCATGTGTTGATGCTTGTGGGCGGTCCTGACGAACATCGGCGGTGGATCTCGACGCCAGGTTTCGCCGAGCTTCTGGTCACCAAGCCTGCCAATCTTGAGGTCCTGGGCCCGTGACCTTCGCCGAAGTGGTCGCGCTTGCCTTTGCGCTCGCCGTTGATGCCTTTGCCGTCGCCATCGCCGTCTCTTTGAGCCTTGGGTCCCTGAGCAAGCGCCAGGTTCTTCGTCTTTCCTGGCACTTTGGTTTCTTCCAAGCGGCCATGCCAGTGCTCGGGTGGCTCGCAGGCTCCACCATCGCCGACTGGGTCGCGCCAATCGACCACTGGGTTGCTTTCACCTTGCTCGCTCTGCTCGGCGTGAAGATGCTCAAGGATGCGCGCGCTCCCGACGAAAAGGAAGCCCTCCTCAACGACCCAACAAAGGGCTGGCGCTTGGTCCTCCTCTCCGTCGCGACCAGCATCGACGCTCTTGCCGTCGGCCTGAGCCTGGCTTTCTTGCAATCAGAGATCTGGTGGCCCGCTCTCATCATCGGCGTCGTCGCCTTCTGTATGACCGCTTTGGGGATGAGCCTTGGGGTTCGATTGGGAAAGCGCTTCGGTCATGCGATGGAAGCAACCGGCGGCCTCGTGCTGCTGGCGATTGGAGTCAAGATCCTCTCCGAACACCTCCTCAGCTAAGCACTTCTGCACCTCTTCTGCACCAAAGGGGCTCGCGACAGGAGCAAACTCTTGGTGTCCCTCTACCAGAAAGAATCAGCGCAAGCCCTGCGGCTCGAGGCTCAACTCCGCTGAACGTGCGGCACGCGTTTGGTACGTGAGCATCAGCGCCTGATTGCCCTGCTGTCGTGCGCACTCCGCAAGGGCGCGATAGACCGTTAGCTTCCAAGCCGCGTCTGCATTCGGAGCGAGACGAAGGGCAGCCAAAAACAACGCCTCGGCACCCACCAGGTCGGCACCAGCAAAACTGATCCGAGCCAGTGTTGCAGCCACCCTTCCGCTTGCCGAAGCGTCAGAGACAGCCAGCCCTCGTTGCGCATAGCGCTCTGCGTCTTCGAGCTGGTTTCGCGCCAACGCAACCCGCGCCCGCAGATCCCAGGCCAGAGCCTGCGTCGCGTCATCTCGACACATGGCCTGAGCCAAGATTTCTGCCTCATCCAGTCGCTCGGCTCGAATCAGGGCGACGCCCAAGGCAAAGCGCAAGCTCCAGTCCTCGCTCAGACCATCGAGCAGAGCAGGGGAGAGCTCCGCCATCAACGCCAAGGCAAGCGCAGCCTTGGAACGCTCCCCGTAGAGCTCCAACACGGCGACGGCGTTCTGCTCGCTGTCGATGGGCAACTCGAGCAAGCGCTGAGCATAGGCTGCAGCTTCCGAGTCCAGCCCCCGGTCCAGCAGCGCCGCAGTGATCGTTGCAAGGCTCCGTGAAAGCTCGTATCCACCTTCCAGCGCTTTCTGGAAGGCCATCTGCGCCCCTTCGAGGTCGGCTTGCTCCAATCGAAACAGCCCATAATACAAATGTGGGGCGGGGCTGTTGGGATCCTCCTGCAGCGCGATCTCCAAAAAACGCTCTGCCTGCGACAACACTCCTCGCGCCCGCATCAGCTCGGCAACGGCCAGCGCAGTCTGAACCGGGCCCAAGCTTGCCTGCACAGCGCGCTCAAATGCCTGCACTGCTTCATTCGCACGCTCCGTGCGCAAAAACACCAGCCCGGCCCTCCAGAGCGTCAACTCTGAAGCCGAGGGGAGCTGCACGCTCTGCTCCGCCAGGGGGAGCGCGACGCCCATCTGATTCGACTCCAGTAGCAATCCCAACACCGGGGCCGCTACCAAGGACCAAGAATGTGCGGCCAGCAGCGCTTCGAGCTCAGCTTCTCCGCTTTCCTCGTCGCCTGACAAGAACAACTGACGAATCATAGCGATACGTATCGACACCTGGGCGGGCGCCAGCTCGACCAAGGCCTGGTAAGCGGCGATCGCTATGGACGGATCTGGCCCCTCAGCAAAGCGAGCCGCCTGCGCTTCAAGAGACACAAGACGGTCGACTCTTCGATCGGCGGCCCATCTCACCGCCTCCAAGGCACCGTCCAGATCGCCCGCAAGATAGCGCGCTTGCGCGAGCAATTCGAAGTACGAAGCATTGGAGGGGGTGGCGGTTGCAGCCTTCTCGAGCCAGAAGGCTGCCCTCTCGAACAAGCCCAAGTCGAGCCACGCCATGCCAAGTTCCATCCACGCTCGAAGCTGAGCTGGGCGGGTGTCCAAGAATGCCCGCTCGAGCTCATCGAGGGAAGCTCCGGTCTCACGGCTGAGCAGCATCCACCAGCGCAGGGCCTCGGTTGCATGAGGATTCGCCCGATCGAGCGCAGCAGCGGCGAGCTGCTCCAGAGCGATCGGACCGCCATTCGCGGCGAGCGTTCGCAGCATCGCCAAAGTATCGTCGTCGCTAGGGTGCTGTTCGAGGAAACGCTCAACACGACCACGCGCTTCCTGCTCGCGTCCGGCTTGAATACATGCCGCAACCTGCGCGAGCTGCAGTTGTGCCCAGCTTCCTCGGGATTGCTCAAGCGCAATCAAGATGTCGGCCGCCTCATCGGCCCAGCCAAGCTCGACCAAGACAGCACACGCCTCGACGATGTATGCCCCCATCTCGGCGGATTCCCCCGCTTCGACGACACTCGCCAGCTCCAGCAAGACGCTCAAGCCCAGCTCGGGTTGGGAGACTGCGATGGACCGCTTGACGACTTCGAGCAGCAATCCTGGGTGCTTCGGCAGCAGGGACTGCACCCACTCGAAGGCCAGGTCAGCGCTGGCACATTGTGCAGCCGTGTGCAACGCGTCTCTCAAGATTGGGGTCGGCTCTTCGCTCTCCGCCTGGGACCAGGCCAGGAGTTGCACAAAGGCTTCATCCTCCTCACCCGATTCGAGCAGCGCGCAGAGGCGAAGGTGGCGCGCCTCCATGTCGCCCCTGAGCTCTCCGCTCCAAGAGAGGACCGTCGCAAGCTCGCCCTGTTCACTGGCGTAACGAACGAGCAGCTTGTCGATGGGGGCGGTGTCGAGCATGAGTCGACGGAAAAACTTCAGAAATGCGATATGCCGTTGATGTCCTCTAGCCTGCAGGTAGCGCGTCGAGAGCGCCAGAACGTGAGCAACGGCCGGAGCAAAGGCGAGGCGCTCGAGCTCTTCCAGGATGAGCCCCTCAGCTTCGACGAGGCTGCCCTGGTCGAGCATCAAGTCGACCAGCGGAGGCAGTGGAAAGCGAGCTCTGCGATACTGAGCGACCCTCTCCAGAGCGAGCGTGCGCTCACCCCGCGCGAAGGCGCGTCGAATCTGACCGAGGATGAAGCTGTCGGCGCGCTGGGGTAGGGCGTCGATGGCCTGCAGCGCATAGGCTTCAGCGAGCTCGTCTTGTGACACTGCCTCAAAGGTCGAGACCGCCAGGGTGTACTTGTGAAAGAGGGCGTCTGGGGTCTGCAGGGCCAGATCGAACGCCTGCTTCGCTTCGACGAATCTCCCCAGCGATGCTTCCAGGCGGCCAAGTGTTAGCAACACCTCGATGTTCGGGAGGTCACTGAGCTCGAGCGCTTCGCGCAGACACTCCAACGCCGAAACCAGATCCCCTCTCTCTTCATAGAACCCAGCAAGTGCGGTCAACGCAGTGACAGGAGCTTCACTTCGCTCGAGGAAATCCCGGATCACCGAGCGCCCGAGTTGCCCTCTCCCCGAGAGCAATCCAAGCTCTGCGACGCTGAGCACCACCTGAAGCGCGCCCGGTCGCATCTTCAGCATGGCATCGTAGAGCTGCAGCGCCTGAGCATAATCGCCCACTCGGAGCGCGGCTTGTGCCCCCACGTCTGCGCTCTCGAAGGGAAGTCGGGTGAGGCTCAGCGCCCGCTCGAACGCAGCGGGAAGCTCCTTGCTCCTGGAGCTGACGATGAGCACGTCCGTGAGCAGACGGTAGGCCTGCAGTCCGAGTTGCTCCCGATCATCTTGCATACAGTCGAGGAGCAGGGGCTCGGCAGCGGCAGGTAGACCGCGGTCATAATAAAGGCGGGCGAGTTCGAGTCGCCCTTTGGCGGCCTGGGTTGTTCCTTGCAGGTAGGCGGCGAAGGCAACGCTGGCTCCCTTTTCATCGCCTTGCGCCAACAAGCACTCGCCGTACGAACGCTGCTGGGATGCCTGCAGAGTTGGTGCCTTCGAGAGAGCGTCGACACACAGCTCGGAGAGCCCAAGCTGACCCATTCGCTCCCCAAATGGCACCAAACGCAGGTCGTCAGCGGAGAGAGTCGAAAGAAAGCCGGAATACGCCTCTCGCGCCACGGCACGGCGGCGGGCATCGATGGCAGCATTTCGGGGTAGCCCGGCGATGGGTGGCATCCAGAAGGCATCTCCGAGCACCTCGAGCAGCTCAGGCTGCTCGATCTGCTCGGCAGTGAAGGCGAGCAGCCACTGCTCACCTAGGCTTGGATCTCCCCAGTTCGGTGTGCTCTGAACGACGAAACGAGCGCAGTCGACGAGGCTTGGATGTCGCAGGCAGTAGCCGTCGAGGGCCTGACTCGCCGCGTCACTTTCGCCGCGCCGGATGTGGATACGGGCCATGAAGAGCCAGGGCATAGACTCGTTGGGCTCGGCCTCGCTGAGCTCTAGCATGAATTTCAGGCCAAGCTCAGTGTTGAGTCGCTCCTTCACCAAGTAATCATAGCAGCGCTGAATGGCCTGATCGCGCGAAGACGAAGCTTCTACGAAGCGCTCGAAGTTGGCCAAGGTCGTCTCGAAATCGCCTTTCGTGTAGGCGATTTCCGCAAGCATGGCCTCAGCCTCGATGCGCGCATTGGCTTGCTCGCTCTGACGAGCGTCCAAAAAAGCCTGCTCCGCCTGCTCGCTCAGCTCCCTCTCGAGCAAGGCGTTCCCAATGATGATCAACCCCTCGCCACCGAGACCCGAGGCCTCTGCCCAGCGTCGGTACACCCCAACCAGCTCCTCAGTGCGCCCCAACGCTTCGTAAGCTTCAGCCAGCCGCTCGGCGATGCCCTGCTGCGAGGGGTTGTTGGCAAACGCGCCTTCGAGGAGCTCCGCTGCCAACGCATTCGAGCGCGCTTGGAAGGCAAATTCTGCCGCTGCGAGTCGGGTGGCTTCGTCGTCGCGGCGTCGAATCGCCTCACGCAGTGCCTGTTCCATTTCCGGGAAGGCATAACGCTCTGCGTGGAAACGCGCTAATCCAAAGAAGATTTCGGCATCGGCATCGGCTTCGCGGCTGCCTTCGGTGAAGAAGAATGTGGCAAGCGCAGATTCTTGACGCTCCTCGAGCCAGAGCGCGAGAAGGAGGCAGCGCTCCGCCTTTTGCGTGGGTTCGGCAACGAAAGACCGAAACGCGCTTTCGATCTCGCCCATCTCGCCTTTGTTTCGCCACAGCTCCGCCTGAGCGAGGAGCAGCTCAGGGCTCTGTGGAAAGCTCTGACGGCCGCGCTCGAGGGTCTCGAGAGCGAGCTCAGCGAAGGCTTGGTTGGCTGCTTCCTGGGCGACGGTAAGGAAGACCGTAAGGTCGGGCTGACGAGCCGGAGCAAGCAGGCTGTTCCAGGCCAGGCGCGCTTCCTCCTCGAGGCCAGCCAGCAGGGCCAAGCGACCGTGAGCGAAGAGGTGTTCTGGACTGGGTTCGAGCTCGGCAGCGATTCGGATGGCCTCGAGCGCACGCTGGAACTCTCCCCGAGCGGCAAGAAGCTCGGATACTTTCGTTGCTCGGCTGGCTCTGTCGGCGCTGCTCGCGGCGATGAACTGCTCGAAAGCAAGCTGCGCTTCATCGTCACGGCCGAGCAAGTCGAGCATGTCGCCACGCTCGAACTGATAGGCGCTTAGCTGCTCGGGGAAGAGCAGGTCGAGCTCCTCGGCGAGCGCGATGCCATCCAGCAAGCGGCCCTGAGCGGCGAGTTGGTAGAGCAGGCGTTCGGCGCACTGTCGATACTCGACCGCGTACTCTGTGGAGAAGGACTCACCCAGCTCGTTGGCAAGCAGCTCGTAGCAGAGCATCGCGCTCTCGTAGTTGGCGTTGAGCGAAGCACCGCGTGCTGCGGACTCCAGCTCGGAGCGCCGCCCTCTGCTGCGCTTGGCGAGCTCGTCGACAGGCATCTGGCTGCTGTTCCACGCGCTTTCGCAATAGGCCCCATACTGCTGGTTGGCCCGTTGCGCCTCTGCCAGTACGGCAATGGCTGTGCCTGAACGAGGCATGAGGCGCGCAGCTTGCTCTGCCGACTGCAGCGCCTCGACGCTGCGTCCCTCTGCTAGGCGGACGCGCGCATTGAGAATATGCAAGGTACCGTTCTTCGGGTCTTTGGCGAGGCGCTGCTCCACCATTCGGCGTGCCGTGTCGACTTGGCCGTTGCGCAGCGCCGATTCGATGGCGCTGGTGCCGGAGCAGGCTGCGAGGGTGAAGAGCAGGGCGAATACAGCCACCGGAGCCATGCACGAGAGCTTTCTTGAGAGTCTGCGAATGTTTGTGGGGTCAAATCGAAGATCGATCATGAGTTTTTCTTTTTTTTCAGTCGATAGGACAGCACCAGGTCCCGAGACTGGGACCCAGGAAGCAAGTCTGCACCATAGCCACGTTGCTGTGCAGTGTCTGAGCCCTGGTCGCGATGCCTCAACACCGCAATGAAGGCCTCAATCCGCTGTTCTCGGCGTGCGACGAAATCGATGGCGCGCTGCCCGCTTCCGCCAATGTCGCGTCGCGCTCCTGCAGCGCGCAAACGGATGGCCTGATGCAAGCGCAGCGAGACGAGTTCGAAGAAAGCGCGAATTGCGACACCATCGAGGGCACGAATCGCATCCTCGAGCGCCTTCTCGAGCTCGAAGAGCAAGCGACCATCCAGCTCGACCCCTTCGGTCGAGCCTTCGGGCTGTTGGAGTCTTTCGAAGCAACGTTTCAGCAGTTCCCGGTGGCGTCTGGCGTCTGCCGAGGCAGCTTTGCTGCGGCGAAGCCGAGCGCCCAGCTCGGCAGCCAATGCCTCCACGCGGAGGACCGCTTCGCTTTCGCCAGCACCAGGCTGCGGGTCTGACTGGAAATTGGTATTTGGGCTCTGGGGATGGTGCAATTCGTTGGTCATTGCGCTGCTTCGGGGTTAGACTCCCAACGCTGTTCTAGCGCGGCATGGGCAGTCGCTGCAAGGTGATTGAACGAGGGCTGCGTAGAGCTCGCAGGTGCGGACGATCTCAGTGGAGCCCGCCTCAGATGAGGCCTGGGGCAGCGAGCCAGCTTGCGGCGGTCACGCGGACGTGGCCTGCTTGGATGGTCAGCAGCGAAGACGGGTGATGGCATGAGCGGGGCAGGAATCCTAGTACTCGAGGACGAAAGCTATCGGATCGAGATCTTCGAGGAGCTCTTTGCTCCAGCGCAGCTCTTCGCCACCGCCGATGTTTCCATTTTCTTGAAGCAGGCGATGTCCGGCAAATACACACTCATGTGCCTCGACCACGACCTCTGCGACGACGCAGAGGCGCCTACTGGCTATGATGCGGTCTCAGAGCTGGGTCGGCCAAGTGGACCATATTTCAAGGCATCTTGCCACGTCCCTGTGCTCCTCCATAGCTTGAACCCGCGCGCAGGCGGCCCGATGCTGGGTGCGCTCTGGGCCTGGGAGGCTGCCATCGTTCGCATCCCGTTTCATCGGGTACCGGAGTATGCCGCGTTGCTCCGCTCCCTTGCCGGTCTCTGAACCCAACACGGCGCATCGAGGGGCATGAACGAAGCGAGGCACCAGTCAGCTTTTGTCGCTTGCGCGTCCGATGCGGACGGGCAGCGTGGCGAGAGTCTCGCGAGAGGGAGCGAAGTCTTGAAGAGAACTTGGGGGACCAGGCCATGTGCCCAATCGACAAGATCAGCCGTCCACACGTGGATGCTGTTGATGGCGTTAGCCTTTTTGGGGGCTTGCGCCGAGACGGAAGACGCGGAGGTACGCCTCTCTTGGTATTTCAGCGGTACCAAGAACTGTCAGACATCGAGCATCGCCAAGGTTCGTCTCCGCATGACCACGAGCTCGACGCTGGATCGCCAATTTAGCTGCAGCGAGGGACTCGAGCCCAGTTTCGTATTACTCGGTCCCGTTCCCAAAGGCGTGCTGAGTCTGGATATCGAGCTCATTACGGAGGATGGGAGCCCCGTGCAGGCCTTGTCCATGCGCCAAGCCATTGTCGACGACAGCGAGCTGATCAGACTCGCGCTTCCTTGACTCACCCCGCGTGGGCGTGGCAACCGAAAGATCGCGAAGGGCACGCATCCTCGCGCCAATCCGCAGGAATTGCCGCTGTCGAGAGGTCGGTGCCCTCGAGCGAACGAATGCGATCACCCCATCCGAAGAGCGCAAAGCTATTGACAGCAGCCTATTGAAACCCGTAGCCTTCTGCTGAGTGTGCGCACGCACTGGCAATGGTCGTCGCATTGCTGTGGCAGTCAGGCCTGTCCGCTCCTTTTGCTCAGACGAGATCCTCTGCCAAAGATGAGCAAAACCAACTGCCAAGACGCTAGATCAATGACCTCGAGGGGCAAGCCCATTGTGCTGACACACGATGCTTCGCAAGCTCCATCTCCTCGCGCCAATCACGCGCGAATAGCGGGTGCCCTGGCCGGCACCGCTGATTGATTCCCTCTCAAAGGAGGTTTAGCCTTGGACGTTCCGATAGTGGACTTGGTCGCATTGGCGGTGTTGATCGCGGTCGCGGCCTTTTTCACCTTTGCTGAGTCGGTGCTCGAAATCATCGGGCCACAACGTGCTCGAAAACTCTCTGAGGAAGGCAAACGCGCCTTTACCCGCTTTGCCGATGCACCCGAGCGCATGTTGACCAGCCTTCGTTTTGGCAAGTGCCTCGCCTGCGTTGCGGTGCTCGTCTTGATGATCGTCGTCATTTCGAGCGACTCACCTTGGCTCGCTTTCGGTGCCGCCAGCGCGACCCTCTTCCTCCTCGGTGAACTCGTCCCCCGCTCGCTCGCGCGTGGTCTTACGCGGCAAACGGCAGGTCCCGTCCTCATCGTGCTCAAGCCATGGTTCCTGTTGGTGAACCCACTTTCGGCGCTGTTCGAGCGGTTCGCCCGACTGATCGAGCCCACTTCCTCCAACCTCAACCCAAGCTCGCAGAACATCTACGAAGAAAACCTCGAGCTGCTCATCGACGGCGGGGTCAAGCACGGCTCATTTCAAGAGCTCGAAGGTCGCATTCTGCAATCGGTGATTGACTTCGGTGACACCATTGTGCGTGAGGTCATGGTGCCTCGGACGGAGGTCGTCGCCTGCGACATCGACACGGCATTCGAGGAGGTCTTGCGGCTCTGCGTCGATGAAGGCTACAGCCGGGTGCCCGTGTATCGGGAAACTGTCGACGAGATTGTAGGGATCTTTTACGCCAAGGACCTGCTCGCCCATATCACCCAACAGCGAAGGCAGCAGCGCGAGGTCGATGGGGGCTTCAGCCTCGAGAGCTTTCTCCGAGACCCCTACTTCGTTCCAGAAACCAAGCATATTCGGGATCTTTTCAAGGAATTCCAGAGAGAGCACATCCACATCGCCATCGTCGTCGATGAGTTTGGTGGGACCGCTGGAATGGTCACCCTCGAAGACATCATTGAGGAGCTCTTTGGGGAAATCCAAGATGAGTTCGACTCAGAAGAAGAGCCCATCGAGATTCTCGGCGAGGCCAAGGACCACGCCGTGGTTGATGCCAGGACGCACGTCGACGAGATTGAAGAGCTCTTCGACACCAGCTTCCCAGAAGATGCCGACTACGATTCGGTGGGAGGCTTCGTGGTGGCTCAGCTCGGCCGATTGCCCAGCGTCGGCGAAGAGGTGCTGACCGAGGACCTCTGCTACACCGTGACTCAAGCAGACGCCAAGCGGGTCATCCAGGTCGAAATCCGCCGCGTCGACCGCGGAGCCAAGTCCAGCGCCGCTTGAGCAGGATTGAGCGTCCTGCAGGCTGGCGTCGTCGACGCTGTCGCAGAACGTGTCGGTGGGCAGCAGTCGTAGCCTCCTGGCTTCGACTTCTACTTGCAGATCTCCTGCGCATCTTCAGGAGGACTAAAGGAGAAGTTTGCCTCGTCCATGACGCCGTTGATCTCGACCTTCGAAAACTGGATGGTGTTCAGGTTGCCCATCGCGTCGTAGATCACAACGCCGTCCACTCGATTGCTCTCAGCTTCGATGATGAGCTCGAGCTTCGTGTAGTGAGGCGAAGGTACGAAGGGTGCAAGCGCCATGGTGTGCTTGCCATTTGCGCTGCCTGAGACCCAATAGAGATACTCCTTCTGAAGGCTTCCTTCACCCACCAGAAAGGAGAGGGCCGTCGGTAATTGGCTGCTTGCCAAGGACTGCTCGCAATACTGCCGATAGACCGGCTCCCAGGACCAGAAGGTTTTGCCATCAGAGATCAGGTAGCGCTCCTCAGGGGTGCTGTAGTCCCATCGCATCAGCCCCGGTTTCTTGAACCAAACGGTCCCGGAGGATTTCTTCTCAATCCCATCGAGGGTCACGTAAGTCTGCTCGAAATCTCCGGAAAACGATTTCGCATCGTCGTAGTAGGCCTGCACGTTCGCCATCAGCTTGATGGGATCGACAAAGGGCTCCTGCGCTGCCTCCTGCGCCATCAGCTCGCTGGTACACGCCATGAGCAACACGACCACTGCAGCTTTTGTCCAACTCATGAGTTTGCCCCTTTGCCTCGATTTCATCCATATCTCATTGAAGTGTGGTCGCGCCTTGCGTCCACCCAGTGTCATCGAAGAATCTGATAAAGCGCCGCAATCCTGACGCGCTCGAGCCGAGCGCATGCATCTTCGACGGCCGTGGCTGCGCGGCCATTCAAGCTGGCTTCGCGCGGCCGGTGATGTGAACATATGGGGGAGTCCATGTCGAGAGTACAAAACCTATTCATCGGAATCGCCGGCATGATCGGCGCTGGCAAGTCGACGCTCGCCACTTGCCTCGGAGAGCACCTCGGGCTTCCTGTGTACTATGAGCCTGTTGACGATAATGCCTACCTTGCCGATTTCTACAGAGACACCGCCAAATATGCCTTCGCGACCCAGATCTACCTGCTCACGCGCCGCTTCCAGCAGCACCAGGAGATTATCTGGCGCGGAGGCTCTGGGGTCCAAGACCGCACCATCTATGAGGATTCAGTCTTCGCCAAGATGCTCGCAGAGTCGGGGCTGCTGGAGCAGCGAGACTTCGAGACCTACCTCAGCCTCTTCAAAATGATGAGCAATTTCATGTGCCGGCCCAACGTCATCGTCTACCTCGATGTCAGCCCCGAGCGCTCCTTCGAGCGTATCCAGATGAGAGGCAGAGACGTCGAAAGCGGCATCAGCATCGAATACCTACGACAACTTCACCAAGCCTACACTGAGTTCATTGACGACATCTCGCGCATCGTGCCGGTCATTCGTGTCGACTACGATCGCTTCCCGAGCACCGAGGAGATGGCCGACGTGATCCATCGCGAATACCTGACGCACAGCTTTCTGCGCTCAGTCACGCGCTTCGATCCGGTTCGCTGAGACTGGCGACAGAGGCGCCGAGAGAGAGGGAAGGCAGAGGAATGGACAAACGCTACTCCACCAGTGGCGCTTCCCCTGGCCGGTGCTCTCGACGCTGGTCTTTCAGGCACCGTTGTCAAGCGTGCTCCTCAAGCATTGGCGCGCTCCCCAGAGACATGGAAGCGAATGGCGTCGATTCTTGCAAGGCCGGGCCCTGCGGCGTCTGGCCGAGGGCCGCTCCCTTGCGGTTTTCGGCAATTGGCGCTAGACACTGCAGCCAACGCCCTTCGGCACCCGAGGAGCGGAGCGCAGGCCAAGGAATGGAGCTGGCTAGCGTGAATGAGCTCATGACTTCATATCGTTTGTTGTGCCCTGGACCGGTGAATGTCCGCCATGAAGTGGCGCAGGCACTCACTGAAGCAGAGATCTGTCACCGCGAGGAGGAGTTCTCCTCCCTGCTTCAACAGATCCGTCAAAATGTGTTGCTCGTCGCTGGCTTGCGCCAGCCAGAGCGCTACACCAGCGTGGTCATCACCGGCTCTGGCTCTTCTGCCAATGAGGCCGTGCTGAGCAGCGCGGTGCGCGCTGACGAGCGAGTTCTGGTCATCGCCTCGGGCGAGTTTGGCCAACGACTCGGACACATTTCCTCCATCTACAACCCCCAAACCCGTGTCCTGCGACATGAGTGGGGGACCGATATCGACCTCGAAGAGGTCGAGCGCGCCATTCGCGACTTCGAGCCACATCTCGTGGCCATGGTTCATCACGAAACCAGCACGGGCTTGCTCAACCCGATTCACGAAGTCGGCGAGCTTTGTCAGCGGCATCACGCACGCTTCTATGTCGACGCCGTCAGCAGCTTCTCGGCTGATCGCATCGACATTGAAGGCTGCAACATCACCTTCCTCGGAACCTCATCTGGGAAAGCCCTCGGAACCTACCCGGGACTCTCGGTGGTCATTGGCTTGCGCAGCGCCTTCGAGGAAATCGCGCATTTCCCTGTGCGAAACTACTACTTGCACCTCGACCGCTATTTCCGTTTTGCTGAGGACCACTCCCAAACGCCAATGACTCCTGCTGTGCCGCTCTTTCTCGCGCTCAATCGCGCCCTGGAGCTCGTGGTCGAGGAGGGCATTGCGTCGCGTCTGCAGCATCACGAAAGTCTTGCTCAGCTCGTTCGCGCCGGGCTCAAGGCGCGCGGTCTCCGCATGCTGCGCGAAGACACCCGTCTGTCCAACGCGGTCAGCAGCGTTTTCCTCCCAAATGGCGTCGCCTTCGAAGCACTTCGGCAAGGCCTGCGTGAGCGAGGC
>JAVFAO010000130.1:0-15904 GCA_034002465.1 Myxococcota bacterium | reverse complement strand
TCGCGTCAGGTTCGAGGCGTGACAGACCAGAAGGCCCAGCGGCTGATTTCGTCGCTTGGCGTGATGTCATTCTTGTTGGGGTTGACCTTGAAGCCGATCTTCTTCTTCTCACCGTGGATGATGTATTCGTATTCGATATTGAAGAGCTCTGGCTTCTCTGGGTCGGGGTTGGACTCATCGGGCTTGGTCGACCACTTGCAGTCTTTTCGATCGACGCAGGCGCGGAACTCTTGCACCGCCGTCTTGTCGCTGGTGAGCAGCCACTGCACGGCGACGATGAAGTCCTCCTGTTCGAGGACCATGGCGAAGGCGTCACAGTAGGGTTTTGCTGCGGCCTGTTTGCAGGTGTCTTTGCTCTGTCCTTTCCAGCGTTCACTGCGCGGGATGCTGAGGTTGCGCTCATAGGTCACAGGCCAGATGTCGACAGGGGTTTCAGAGGTGCGATCCTCGCCCTCTGCCATGAGATCGATGGCGAGCAGACCACGGGGCTCGAGCTTCTGATGTTTCCAGTCGAAACGGAACCTCGCCACCCGGTGCTCACCGCCCTCGACCCACTGGAAGTAGGCGCTGTATTGGTTGAGGAATTCGTGATTGATGGTCCAGCCGACGATGCGATCGCCCTCGACGCGCAAGGCGTCGGGGCGATTGACGAAGTGCAGGAGGAACACACCGCCCAAAGAGATGCCGCTCTCGAAGGTGTGGCTGGTGATGGCGCGCACCACGCGAGCAGGGCGGCTCAAGAGCTCCTGAGCGTATTCGATATTCTCCTCAGTAAACTCGAAAAACTCTGCCATGTCATTGCGCGGGACGACGAACCCCGTCTCCACGTTCACCACCCACACCGGACCAATGATGACCTCCTCATCGCGGTAATCGAGGTAGACTTCATAGTAGGGATCGGCGTTGTAGACGCCCTCGGTGTCGGTATCGAGCTGCATCGAGCGCCAGCCCACGCGCTCGAGGAAGGACATCTTGAACTGTTCCTCGAGGTAGCCCCTCTCGACCAAGTCGGCGATGTTGGTGTAGCTTGGCACCAGCTCCACCACTTCCTCCACCGGCTCTGGCTGCGGTGGACGCTTTCCTCGGGGTGCGTTCTCCAACTCGGCGGCTTCCTGCTCAGCCTTCTTGCGATCTTGCAGCGCACGCAGATAGGACGGATCGAGCACGCGTCGCGACTGCACCAAGCGCACCGCGTCGACCTCTCGTCCTGCAAAGGGGTCGATGATCCGCTTCTTCTTCTTCTTCACCTCTTCGGCAGTGACGAGGTTGTCCTCTCCGCCGCTGCGCTCACGGAGGATGAGCACGAGGATCAGCACGAGCACTGAGATGGTGACCGTCAAAGTGACCAGGACAATGGTCAACAGCGTTCGTTTTCGCATGGGCTCCGCCCGGGACTGAGACAGGCCATGTCCGGCCTACGGGACACGACTTCGCACGGGCGAGCTTGCGCAAGTTCTGGCGGCTTGTCAACATCCAGCACGAAACCGAGCGGGACTTCAACGAAAGCGAGCGCCCCCAGCAGCCCGCATCGGGCTCCTGAGCCCTGCGCAGGCGAGCGCATTGCTGAGACTGCTGGACCCGAGCTCATCGGAACGAGGCCGTGCCCTTCACTCACGCACAACATTCGTTGTGAGAACGAGCACTTCCACCCGCTCGTCATCGCGCTGCAGCTCTTGCAGTGTGAAGCCTAGATAGGTCTCTCGCAGTGCCCGCTCGAACTGCTCGAAGACGAATGAAGGCTCGTCGACCTGAGCAGGATTGAGCTCGAGCGCAATCGCGCCCTCTGTGCTCCAGCGCTCGACCACATCCACGACCAACTCGCTGGACTTGAGCGCCTTCTTCACATCCACCAAGGGCCGGGCCGTCTGCATCCCACTCAAGAGCAACACTGGCTCTCCCACCTCAATACGCAGGTCCGAGGGCTGTAAGGCTCCACTCTGCTCGAAGAGTCGCACAATCCGTGCCCCTGCGGCCGCCAACGCGGCCTGCTCGGCTTGTTCCTTGCTGCGCGCGTAGCGGGTCTCGTCGAGCTGCACCGACAAGAGCTCGATGGCGGACTGCGTCGCGTGCACGTGCAGCTCCACGCTGACCCGCACCCCCACGAGTGAGAGCATCGGCGCAGCTGCACACTGCTCCACGCGGAGCTGACCATGGATGACCCGGCTCGCGCCGTAGAGCGACGCCAAGTTGATCGCATTGACGACACCCAGCTCCGCACGCCCAAAAACCACCTGACTCACGCTCGGGGCCTCGACCTGCCGAGGATCGATGAGCATGGGCGCGCGCTCTGCTGAGAGCGTGCTCATGAGCGTCTCAAAACGACCAAGCTCCGGCGACTTGGGCTGAGACCACCAAAAGTGCTCGCCAGCGTCATCGAGCTCGCTGACCACCATCAACACATCTGCACGAGCCGGGGCGCTGCTCGCCATGAGCAGCAACAAGGCGGCGACAGCCAACGAGGCCTGCGTCCAACGACGCGAAGCCATGAGCGTTTGGGGAAGAGGAGGAAGCATCTCGGAGCACCTCGTCTGAAACGAACGATCAGCCCTGCTTCGCTCTCGCCGGAATTGCTGTTTTCTTTGTGTTCTCGTGCTATTTCCGTCGTGAGCCAAGTCAATGCAGTGCTGGATTCGCTGCACTGCAGCTGCAGCCATGCTCCTAGATGCAGCAATGACGGTCAAGTTTTCTTGTCCATTGGGCGCTTGGGCTGTTCCCCCAAGTCGTGAGCCGTGTCGGAGCGCGATGGCCACGACCACGCTCAGGGCAACAGCGCCTCGAGTCGCGCGTGATATTTCCGCATCAAAGCGCGGATCAAGGTGACGTTGCTCGACGCCGTCCCGAGCATCATCCAGAAGTACTCGCTCCCCTCGAAGGGACGGGAGACGATGCAAAGGTTCGAGCATTGCAAGACCAGCTCCTCTGCCTCATCCACAGTACCCAGCTTGCGACGCAAACGCTGATGACGCCGCAAGAGCTCGGCAGCGTAGGCCTCGGCAGTGCTTGCATCGAAAGCTGCGGCAGAGATGGTCGCGATGGCGGCCCCTTCCTCGAGGTGCACCACACTGCAGCTCGAACAGCCGCTCAACTCCTGGCTCAGCTCGCTGAGGAGGCCTTGCAGCTCACCCGATCGGCCCGTCTGTTCACGCTTGTCCATGCCTATCCCCTCGAACTGAGCGACCTCGACCACTGTGAAAGAGAAGCGGAGCGCCTTCCATCCCCATCTCGCGCCTAGCTTGGCATCGCGGCCAGCAACGGAGCTTCGACACGACGCATCAAGACCGTCGCCAAGCCCAGATTCCCCTCGCGTCGCAGCGTCACCAACTGCGCGTAGACGCTGCGGCCCATTCGGCGTGCCAGAATGTGGTAGCCGCGACTCGTCAGCTGCAGCGCCGAGAACTCGCCTTCCATCGCCGCTGAGGCCCGCTCTGCCAGCCTCAGCAGTTCACCAACATGCACCGCAGTCAGCTCCTGATCGAAGTCCTCGGCGTCATCGGCCTTCAAACCGGCCACCGAAGAGCCGTCTTCGGTCATGATGATGTCCACCGCCACGAAGCCTGGAACCTCCTCAGCCAAGGTGCGCACCGCCGTGTTCAGAGCCTCACTCAGACTGCCGGAATGCTTCATCATCGCCGCCGGTCTGAAGCCCATCGAGCTCGTCGGACGAAGCATTGGCGTGCGGGGCAGAGTCTCCTCCCGAGGGGCGTTCAAGGTCGCCGCCATCGCCGGCTCCTCGATGGCGATCTGTTGAAGCTCCTCGGCGCTAAACCCCAGTGGATTGTCCGACTCTTCGAGATACTCGGCAGCAGCCCCCGAATCCTCCAGTTCGAAAGACTCGTCCTCCCATCCCTCCACGGGGATCTCCACCTCCGCCTCATCGGGACTTGGTGCGTGGGTGGAGAGCCATTCGGCGGCGTCGCCCATGATCTGCGTCCACGGACGGTCGACGCTACGCGAAACCGTCGTGAAGTCGCTCTGCATGAAGATGTCACCCTGACGCAAACCCAGCATCGTGTAGATCGCCTCGACACCGCGGCCTGGACCAAACTCAGCGTGCACGATCGCGCCGTCGATGACGTCGATGCGACCTCTCCGCCCCCTGTGGTTGAGGTGCAATCGAATCGTTCGCTTGCACAAGCAAATCAAGCTCAAGATGTCTGCGAGGCCCAGCTCACTGATGGCACCGGCAAAATCATCACGCTCCTCAATCACACCTTCAATCAGATGCCGAAGTGTCTGTACCTCGAAAGGCTTGTTGATGTAGCGCGCGATCCCGAGCGAGGGAGGTGGCGCCTCGTCCTCGCTTCCAAAAGAGGTCATCACGATGAGCTTCGCCGTGGGGGCCAGCTCCTTGGCTTGAAGAATGATGTTGAAGCTGTCCAGCTCACCAGAGACGCGGATGTCGGTGATCAGCAAATCCGTGCGCATCGCCTTCAAGGCATCGATGGCGTCGGTGTTGCTCGAGGCCGTCTTCACGCGCAGCTCGGGCAGGTCGCGAACCAGATTCTTCGACAATGCCCAGAGCAGATCCTCTTCGGCGTCCACGATGACGATGTTCAACATGGGCTTCGCTCCGCCGGAGCACCAACAAAGCGCGATGACTCGCCTTGCTCAGTGCTCCTCTCGCTGACTTGATGCGCTTGACCTTCGCAGACGACCATTTGAGGAAATGGCATTTACGGCAGCCGACGTGATGCCTCGAGGCTCTGCTCCATGGGAGCAACGCGCCGCGCGAGTGCAACACCGACACCGCCGTCGCAGGACTATACGTGTCGAGCCAAGGCCCTGTCAAACACGCCCTGTGCCTCGACTCACTCGTCTTCCAGGCTCAGTCCGAGCCCATCGAAGGCGACAGAGACCGGGGTCGAGCAGCCATGGTGGCGCACACTCTCTAGCAATTGCTGCTCATCGCGCCCCGGCGGAATGTGGCAGAGCAGCGCGTGTCCAGGCCGAGCCCGCTGGCAGATCTCTGCGATCTGCTGCGGCCCGAGGTGACCCGGCAGCTCGTGCTCCTCACTGTTGCTACACTCGAGCACGGCGAGGTCCACATCCTGGCAGAGCGCAACGGCGGAATCCACGCTACCACAGTCTCCGACATAGGCGAGTCTCGCACCGCTCGGCGCGCGCAGGACGAAACCGATGCTGCTCGCGTGATGCTCAACGGGCTTCGCGCTGACCCGCAGCGCGCCGATCTGAAAGCTTTGCTCGAGCTGCTCACAGAGCTCGACACCGCATGGCGGCTGCAGCATCGGCGCCAACGCCTCGTCGAGACGACGAAACAACGCGGCGGTCTGAGCGCTACAGTGGATCTGGATGGGCAGCTCTCGGTGGCCTCCAGGTCGCCGCAACGCAAAGAGTAATGCAGCAAGCTCTCCCCAATGGTCGAGGTGAGCGTGAGTGATCAAGATGGCCGAAAGCTCCTGAGGGGCCACCCCAGCCCGCGCAAGTCGCTGCATGCAGCCACTGCCACAGTCGAGCAGCACTGCGTCACCATCACAAACGACGAGCAGCGATGGCGCGCCGCGTTGTGGGTCCGGGGCGGCGGTACCGCTCCCGAGGACGACGACCTGCATGGATTACTTGGGGGCCTCTGTGGGCTCGGCAGGGGCTTCATTCTTGTAGGGTTCGAGGTCGGGCTTGGCGGGTTCTTTACGGGTGTACGGGAAGACGAAGCGCATCAGCCCCTTGACCCCAAAGAGGTGACCCGAGAGCATGAACTCGAGCTGACCCGAGCTCGGCGGACGTTGGAACAGGAAAGCATCACGTTGCTTTGCACCCGGCGCCAACTCGAAGGGCACCTTCTTGATCTGGTCTTTGGCCTGCGCGTTGGCATCGGCAAGCTTGAAGCGCGCCAGCGGAACAGGCATACCGACCACTGATAGCTGAACACCAGAGGAGTCCGCCGCGCGATGGCCAGGCGCATAGAAGAGCTTCTCCTTGCCCACATTTTCGAACTCGACGGTGACCTTGAGCACCGGTTCGAGGGTGTAGGCATAAGGATACTTCATCTTCTGGTCCTCTTCCTTCAGACTGACCTTGACCGCCTCGACGTATTCGTCCTGTACGTCGACGATGGTCACCTTCACGTCGCCCTTGAGCAGGGGCTTCTTGAGCTCGCCTGCAGCATCCGAGATGCTACCAGGCTGATTCGGGATCGAGAAATACACGAATTGCTTGGCATCTTGCCCAACCAGGGTGCCAGGAATGACGAGCAGGAGGCTCTCGAGATCCTTGGGCGGCTCACGAAATAGATAATCGTCGCGAAGCGTGCCACCTGCAGGGATATCCGCGGGGCTCGTGACCTGCCCCACAGAGAAGAAGTTCGGAGGCGCGACGATGCGCTCGATAGGCGAGCGATTGCCGCTGCTATCGGGGAGGCTGGAGAGCTGGGGGCTCGCTTCCGAAGACGCCGAGTGCTGTGGCGAATAGCGCACCGCTGCCTCTGTGGTGTTGCGGAATTCGAGGGTCAGCACGCTCATGCTCTCCGAGCCCGCAGGGGGCATACCGGCACGCGAGCTCGTGTCCACGAAATCGGGAGAACCCACGGCGAACGCCACCACCGAAATCTCGACACCACCCAGCGTCGCGACCTCGCCCATCGGCGTCGGCTCCGGCGGCGGTGGCGGCGGCTCGGGAGTGCAAGCCACGAAGAACAAACCCAACAACAAAGGTAGTCTGACGCGAGTTGCTGAACTCATCGAATTCCCGAGTGCTTGGGGGCTAGTCAATGCTGCCGCCCCGAGGGCAGCCAGTCCAAACACCTGGCGAACCTAACATGCCCATTCCCACTCGTCAAACGGCTTGACAGCGAGCGCAGCGAGCGAAGCAGCGTCGCACCTGGACCTCGCCACGAAGCCCCAGAGCGCCTGCGAAAGCGGCTCTGCCTCTGACAGCAAGCACACGAAAACACACGTAAAACAGCAATTCCACCCAGAAGACGTTGCTACAAGGTGGGGGCCAGGCCAAGCGCCCAATCGTCAAAATGCGCCCAATCGTCAATCAGTGGGGGGAACAGGCCAAGCGCCCAATCGACAAGAAATCGGGCTGGCACCGCCACTGGAAGACAGCGTGAGGATGAGCTACCTTCGAAAGGCCGCGGTGCCGGCGTTCGCTCACACCCCTGCTCGACCAAGGCCACCATGCTGCTGCATCAGCGAGGCAGCGCCCGAGCGCGCCTCGAATCCATCGACCCCGATTTCGCGCTCCCCCTCGGCAGTCTCGAAAAACAGGTCGCTCGGCTCCTCCACAGCGGCGCTGCCGATCCCTTCGAGCTGCACCTCTGCCTCGAAATGCTGCGCCTCGTCCCTGAGCTCGACCAAGACGACGCCATCGCGCTGCTGCATCTGCTGCTCGTCCTGCTCGACAACGAACGCCACGGAAACACACGCCTCGGGCTCGCCCCCCCTGCCCCTCTCGGACACCTGCGCCGAGGCCTCAGCGCCCTGCTCGAGAGCCCCACCCAAGGTTCCATCGACGCGCTGCTCCACAAGCTCCCCGAAGCGCTCCAACGCTGCAGCGCCCTCTTCGCCGAGCACGTCGACAACGTGCAGCCTCGGATCCAGAAGGGAGTCGAGCAAGATGCGCGCAACACCTGCGCCCCGATGCTGTCGACAACAGCGCAGGAAGACGGGGGAAACAGCAATCCCTCCTACGCCAAGCGCCCAATGGACAACAACCTTGGCCGCCCCTTCGTCATCGATGGGCCTTGGCTCTACACCCATCGACTCTTCCGAGCGGAACAGAAGCTCGCCAACGCCTTCGTCGAGCTCGCTGCTGCGCTGCTCACCCCCTCGAAATCCCCGCAAGACCTCGACACCGCTCCCCCAAAGCTGCTCTGCCCCACCACCTTCGCCCTCGATGAGCAACAAGTGCTGGCCATTCGCACAGCACTGCTGGCCCCCCTGTGCATCATCACGGGCGGGCCAGGCAGCGGAAAAACCACCGTCGTCGCCAGTCTACTCGCCAACCTCCTCGACCGCGGCAGCGCCGCCGAGCACATCGCCCTCGCTGCACCCACGGGAAAGGCAGCGCGACGCCTCCAAGAAAGCATTGCACAGCAGCAAGCTCACTTCCCCAACACCCTCGAGCGCGCTTGGGCTCGGCTCCCAGCTCCCCAAACCCTCCACCGGCTGCTCGGCTACTCCCCACACACCCAACGCTTCAGCTTCGATGCCCACACGCGGCTGCCCTTCAAAACCCTCATCGTCGACGAACTCTCCATGGTCGACCTCGACCTCGCCGCCAGCCTGCTCTGCGCCATCAGCCCAGATGCACAGGTCGTGCTCATTGGGGATGCACAACAACTCCCCTCCGTCGAGGCAGGCAGCGTGCTGCGCGACCTCATCGACGCCGTCGAACGCCTGCGCCTACCCAATACCCTCGTCCAACTCCAACAGACCCACCGCCTGCGCCCCGATGCGCAACAAGACCTGCTCCGCTTCACTGAGGTCGTGCGGAACATCCCCAACACCTGCACCCCAGTAGAGCTGCGCGAACGCTTCACCGGGCCTCATGGCTCACTCTACCAAATCCATAAAAACACTGAAGAAATTTCCTTCGAAGGACTCGAGCTCTTCGTCGCCGACGACGAACAGACCTTGCAAGCGCTCAGCCGCCATTGGGTCACTCGCCTGCTCCTCGCCCAGAACCACTTCCAAACCCTTCAGCAGCAGGTCTTTGCCCTCCACCAGGGCAGACTCCAAGACCGCGACGAGCTCACCCTCCGCGCTGCCCTCACAGCACTCCAACAGCAGCGCATCTTGTGCGCAAGCAAACAACGAGGCTCCCGCTTCTCCACCGTTGCCAGCAACGAACGCATCGAAATCGAGCTTCGAAAGCAGCTCTTCCTTGGTGAGCAGGCCATCGCTGGCTCCCCGTGGATGATTCGCGCCAACGACTACCACCATCAACTCTTCAACGGTGATACGGGACTGCTCTTCTACGCCCGTGCAGACGATGCCGCGCAAGACACACCCTCACAGCCCATGCTCCTCTTCGAGCAAGCCGACACCAGCCTCGCCTGCTTTCACCTCGATGCGGTCCGCGCCAAGCTTAGCTTGGCTCACGCCATCACCATCCATAAGAGCCAAGGAAACGAATTCGAACACGTCATGGTTCTGCTCTCAGAGGAAGCACACGGCAGCAACCGCGAGCTGCTCTACACCGCCCTCACCAGGGCGCGCCGAGGTGTGCTCTTGGTCGCTTCCGAGGAACGCTTGCTCCAGAGCCTGTGCCAGACCGTCATCCGCGAAAGCGGCGTCGTCGAACGCATTCGGTCGCTCTCGAGAGGACACCTCGGCAATCCGATAATTCCTTAGCTTCATCAGAAGGATACATCACCCCGGCAGGCTACCGAGCCGTCAAACCGCCCACATGAAATCCACACACCGCCCCCGCCAGGACCCCGTCCCAGGCTCCCCCATCAAACGACGTGCACAAGGGTGCGCTCGCATCGCTGCCTGCTGCTTCGCCGTAGGCCTTGCGCTGCTCGGCTGCAAGCAGCAAGCAGCAACGCCAGCTCGCGCCGAGCAGCCAGCGGTGGCACAGCCCACCTTGCTCGAAGACCCCCTCTCGGGTCGCTGGCTCGAAGGTGCCCGCTTCGAGCTCGGACCAAGCCCGGTTCGCAGCTATCGAACCCAAGAGGCCATCGCCCCAGAGCAGCGAACGCTCGCGGCCATGCTCGCTGCAAACCTGGACCACGCCCCCCGCTTCTCTGCCTGTCTCAGCCGCGCTGCACAGGCCTACGCCGCCTTCCACCCCTACCAAGCAGACCCTCAACCACCCCGCGAGTTTCTCGAGTTCACCCTGCACTGGGCGGGTTGCCCGGACAGCTCCGCTGCCGTGCGCCTCTACCACACCACTGACGATGGCCGGGAGGGCCTGGAAGGCTACCTGCGCGAGCTCGGAGCCCTGGAGCAGGCCACTCATGTGGGCATTGGACGCGCCCCAGGAAAAGGCAACCCCTACCGCTGGACCTGGGCCATCCTCAGCACCGAGCGGCAGTTCGAGCTCGAGCCACTTGCCCAGCACCTGCCAGGTCCTCAGAGCGAGCCCCTCGAGCTGCGTTTCTCCCTCGACCCAGGGCTCGACGAACCGGTGCTCTGGTTGCTCGCGCCAGATGGACAGATGCTGCGCTACGATCCGAGCCCCGCGCCGACTCCCGGCGCAGCAGGCTTCCACGTCTCGCTCAGCTTCGACAAGCGCCCCGGTCCCTGGTGGGTCGAGCTGCTCGCCAACGGCGCGCTCGGACCACAGGTCATCGCGCTCTTCCCGGTCTACGTCGGAGCGCCCTTTCCCGAGTCGTGGAGCGGGGTCAGCTCTCGGGACGAGTCCTTCGTCAGCACCGAAGGCGACGCAGAGGCCTTGGTCTTCGAGCTGGTCAACCGTGAACGGCTCGCCCTCGGCCTCGAGGCACTGCAGTGGGACGAGGCGCTGGCCCAGGTCGCCCGCGGCCACGCCCAGGAGATGAGGGATCGGAACTTTTTTGCCCACACCTCCCCCTTCAGCGGTGGCCTCAGCCAGCGCCTCGCCAGCGCTGGCTACGCCGCACGCTACTCGGCAGAGAACCTGGCCCGAAACGGCAGCATCTACGACGCGCACGACAGCCTCATGCGTAGCGTGGGACACCGCGCCAACATCCTCTCGGCGATGCCATCCCACCTGGGGGTGGGGGTCGTCCGAGGAGAGGCCGAAAACGGCGAGCAAAGCTATTATATCACTCAGAATTTCTCGCGCCCCATCGGCCTCACCAGCGCCTCGGAGTTGGCCTCACAGGTGCGGCGAAGCTGCCTCGAACACGCGGCCTCGCCACCCCAGCTCTCTACCCGCTGGGATCGGGAGCTCGAGCAGCTCTACCAGCGCTACGACAACGACGACGACGCGAGCAATGCCCTCGCTGCTGCGCTGCAAAAGGAAGGTGTGCGCTACCGACAATTTGGTATCCAACGTCAAAACATTCTCGAGGCGTCGGATTTTCGCGTCCCCGAAGAAGGGCTCGGCGAGAACACGCTGCTGCTCACGGCGGTGCTGCCTTCGAATGGCCCAACAGCCCGAGATGGCAGCTCAGACAGCAACTTGACTCAACAGGCCAAGCGCCCAATCGACAAGAATCCTGCTTGGTCCTGGTACACCGTAGTGGTGGTCATGGTCGAGCTCGCCCAGTAGACTGGGCTGCAACACCACCGCCCAAGCCGCGCGCGGCCTCACTTGGGCACGGCATCCACGGCGCCACCACCAGCATCCACGGCGCCCTCGACGCTACCTTGGGTGTCCTTGATCGCCTTGGTGACGTCATCCAAGCCGCCCGAATCGCCTGACGCTCTGGTGCCCTGTACCACAGGTGCGGCCTGTCCGGTCCCGGCGAGCGACGCAGCCTCGGGTTGACCCCAAGCGACGATGACGTCTTCGAGGGTATCCCAATCGATCTTGAAGGTCTTCACCTTCTGGGTGCCGATGATGGTCTTGAAGGTCGAGACGTAGTCTTCGAAGCCATCGCGATACCAGATGGTGGGTGTAAGCAGCGGCTGCTTGAGGTTACGCACGTCAGAGATCACGAAGCGCCGCGCCTCGAGCTCGGTCTTGATGCGGGTCAGCGGCTCGACGCCAATCTCACCGGCGCCGTTGGCCAAGACCAGCCGGAAATAGCCGGTCATCTGCTTGAATTCGGGGATGTCGCGCAGCAGCACCAGATCTTCGTCGGTGCGTGCCTTGATGAGCCGGGCCTCCACCTCTGAGTCGTCCCAGGTGTAGAGCTCCTCGAGGTGGCGCATCGCCTCGGTGGTGTCGCCCATGAGCGCGAGCACACAGACCAAGTTGTATTTGGCAGTGACGTAGTGGGGGTACGTCTCGAGGGCCGCCTCATAGCTCTCCACCGCTTTGCCATAGGCCTTCTTGCCTGCGGAGCGCACGCCGTTCTTGTTGCTCGTCGCGGCCTTTTTGGCACGCTTGTCCGAGACCTTGTCGACGGGCACCGTTCCACGCTTGGAGGTGATCGGTGACTCCTGGGCGGCAACCAGGGTGTCCGTCACGCTCGGATCCTTGTTTTCGGTGATGTGCTGGGTGGTGCCGCAAGCCAGCTCCGAAGGCAGCTCCTCTTTGACCTGCCCATTGACCAGGGGGTGACGCTTCACGCAGAGCCGACCCAGGGCGACGTCGGCAATCGCCTTGGTGTAGAGATCCTCGGTGTCGTACCAGACTTTGCTGAACGCCACGGCATACATGGAGCGCACGCTCAGCGACAGATCGTGAACGCTGCGGTAGGTCTCCCAGACCTTCATGCACTGCACCAGCTCTTCGTGCCCGTAGGCCTGAGGAGCGCCCAGCACTTGCTCGCAGTTGCCTTTGCGCATCTCCCAATAGTCCACGTCCTTGGGCCCGGTCACCACGGGCTCATCCATGGGCCCACAGCCCACGAGAAGAAACGCGACGAGCGCGCCTGCCAAGCTCCTCCGATCGACCTGCATCGTGTCCTCCCTACTCGGCGCCAAGGCGCCTCAAGGTACGCCAACGTGGAAGTGGAAGTGGCCTTTCGCATCCAGAGAGCGAAAGACACACCCATGAACGCACCGTGGCGTCGAAACTTACATGTGGCGAGAAACACGCAGTGCAACTGTTTTTCGCCGAGAGGCCAGAATGGCCTCTGATCCATCCTGCCGACCGGTACCCTCAGCGTCAAGCTCTCAGTCTCGACCACCTCGACGATGCTCGCACTCGTTGAGCGGCTCGGACTTTCCTGGGCTTTGTCTTCGTGGGGCGCTGCCCCACACCCCGCCAAAGGGCTAACCCTTTGAAATCCATTATCTTTTTCGCGCCTCAGTCATCATGGTCGCTGTGCTGCTGTCGGTGCTGCCAGACGGCGATCCGCGCGCGTGCGCGCTCGAGCGCCGACTCGAAAGCGAAGCGCTGCTCCACGTCCTGAGTCTCGACCGAGGCGAGGCGATCTTCAGCGCGCATCAGCGCCGCTTTGGCGCGCTCGATATCTATCTCGTCCTCGTCTTCGGCGGCATCGACGAGCACGGTCACCCTGTCGGGGAGGACCTCGACGAAGCCCGCCGAGATGGCGTAGTGGTGGTCCTCGCCGTCGCGACGGACCACGAGCACGCCCGGCTTGGCCATCGTGAGCAGTGGAATATGCCCAGGCAGCACCTCCATCTCACCAAGCGAAGCGGGGATGACGATGCTATCGACGGTAGTGCTGAGCTCGAGCTGGTCTGGCGAGACCACCTCGACGAGCAGTCCCGACTCACTCATTGACTCATCTCCTTGGAGAGCTGCTCCGCCTTCACCCGCACATCCTCGATGGTGCCGACCATGTGGAAGGCTGCCTCGGGCAGGTCGTCGAGCTCGCCATTCACCACCGCCTTGAAGCTGCGGATGGTGTCTTCGAGGCTGACGTAGATGCCCTTGTAGCCGGTGAACTGAGAGGCAACGTGGAAGGGCTGACTGAGGAAGTTACGTAGCTTGCGCGCGCGCTCGACGGTGAGCTTGTCGTCCTCGCTGAGTTCGTCCATACCCAGAATCGCGATGATGTCTTGCAACTCTTTGTATCTCTGCAAGATTTCCTGGACGTTACGCGCCACCGCGTAGTGCTCCTCGCCCACCACGTGTGGGTCGAGCAGCTTGCTCGTCGAGTCGAGCGGGTCGACCGCGGGGTAGATGCCGAGCGCAGCGAGCTGACGCGAGAGCACGGTGGTGGCGTCGAGGTGGGCGAAGGCGGTGGCGGGTGCCGGATCGGTGAGGTCGTCGGCGGGCACGTAGATGGCCTGGACCGAGGTGATGGAGCCGTTTCGGGTGGAGGTGATGCGCTCTTGCAGCTCACCCATCTCGGTGGCCAGGGTGGGCTGGTAACCGACCGCGCTGGGAATACGGCCGAGCAGAGCGGAGACCTCTGCGCCCGCCTGTGTGAAGCGGAAGATGTTGTCGATGAAGAGCAGGACGTCCTTTTTCATGACGTCACGGAAGTACTCGGCGACGGTCAAGCCGGACAGCGCAACGCGCGCACGGGCACCAGGGGGCTCGTTCATCTGTCCATAGACAAGTGCTGCGCGAGACTCCTCGCGCTTCTCGCCGAGGGAGACGACGCCGCCCTCAATCATTTCCCAGTAGAGGTCGTTTCCCTCGCGGGTGCGTTCGCCAACGCCAGCAAAGACCGAGAACCCACCGCGCTTCATGGCGATGTTGTGGATGAGCTCCATGATGACGACGGTCTTGCCGACACCAGCGCCACCAAAGAGGCCAATCTTGCCGCCGCGAGCGTAGGGTGCGAGCAGATCGATGACCTTGATGCCGGTCTCGAAGGTTTCGTTGACCACGCCTTGGTCTTCGAACTTGGGCGGCGAGCGGTGGATGGCCCAGCGCTCCTTGGCCTCGAGCGGCCCTGCCTCGTCGACGGGCTCCCCGATGACGTTCATGATGCGGCCCAGGACCTCGGGACCGACGGGTACGTTGATGCCCGAGCCGGTGTTGATGACCTCCTGACCGCGGACCAGACCGTCGGTGCTGTCCATGGCGATGGTGCGCACGACGTGCTCGCCGAGGTGCTGTGCGACCTCGACGACGAGGTTGTTGGGCTTGTCGGAGATGGAGGGATTGGTGATCCGCAGCGCAGTGTAGATTTCCGGCAGCTCCCCTTCGAACGCCACGTCCACGACGGGCCCCAGAACCTGAATGATCTTTCCGGGCTTGCCTGCGGCTGCTGTGCTCGCACCTTTGCTCATGGTCTTCTCTCTGCTACGCCAATTCTTGCTGGCGGAATTACTGTTTTCTCAGTATTATTGAGATGTTCCGACCGATTCGATGCCATCGCCCCTAGGTGAGAGGTGTTGGCGCTCGACTCAGAGCGCCTCCGCGCCGCTGATGATCTCGATGAGTTCTCTGGTGATCGCGGCCTGCCGCGCGCGATTGTATTGAAGGGTGAGCTGCGCGATCATCTCGGTCGCGTTGTTCGAGGCGTTGTCCATGGCGGTCATTCGGGCCCCGTGCTCGCTAGCGGCGCTCTCTCTGAATCCGCGCAGGATCTGGACACTGACGGCACGTGGCAAGAGCTCGTCGAGCAGCATCGAGGGCTCGGGTTCGTAGACATACTCGACGGCGGCGAGCTCACTGCCCGGCGCAGGCGCATCGGTCTCTCGTAAGGGCAAGACCCGATCGAGCACCACCTCTTGGGCCACGGCGCTGCGGAAGCGGGTGAAGAGCACGAAGACCTCGTCGAGCTCGCCGTCGGCGAAGCGCTTGGCGTAGAGCTCTGCGCGTTTTTGCGAGAGCATGGCGAGTCCCGAAGACCAGGCCTCGGGGTCGTACCAGCCAATCTCGACGCCGCGTCGCTTGAGAAACTCGTAGCCCTTTCGGCCAACGACCTCGACCTCGAGCTGCTCGTACTGAGCACCTCTCTCTTGGATGAAGGCGAGGGCACGTTTGTTGATGTTCGCGTTGAAGGCACCACAGAGCCCGCGGTCGCTGGTGATGAGGAGCAAGAGCGCGCGGCGCGGGTTCTCGGACTCGCGCAGCAGGGGGTGAGCATCCTTGGCGACGCGCAGCGTGAGATGGTCGATGACCTCCAGCAACTTCGAGGCGTAGGGCCGCGAAGCGAGCACCGCCATCTGAGCACGGCGCAGCTTGGAAGCCGAAACCATCTTCATGGCCTTGGTCAGCTTCTCGGTGTTGCGCACGCTGTTGATGCGGGCGCGAATCGCTTTCAAACTTGGCATGTTGCGCTCGTTTCTCTGGGACACGGCGCGCAGCGGGGGCGCGCTTGAAGTCAGGACCCTCTGGATGCAGGTGCTCAGCGAACATGGCCAGCCGGAGCCAACGCAAACCTTGGCTCAGAGCTTCGGATCGAATTCTTGTTGATTGGGCGCGTGGCCCGTTCCCACGACTGCTTGTCGGCGGGATTGCCGTTTCCCCTTTGTTT
>JAVFAO010000129.1:0-15935 GCA_034002465.1 Myxococcota bacterium | reverse complement strand
AAACATGGTGGGTCTGGAGTTTACCTCTCAGGGCATCGCTGAGGTGTCCATCCCCACCTTGCCCATGCTGACGGGCATCAACCGAGAGAACATCCTCACCAAGAACCTCGATGCCATGGTCCTGCCCTTTAGCGGTAGCCTCGAGCTGACCGAGGACGCGCTCAGCGCCTCGGAGCTTCGGGTATCCAAGCTGATCGAGAGCGCCGAGAGCGCGGTCAGCCGCCCTGCCATGGGCGACTTGAAGTTGGAGTCCCTAATGACGCCCTCCGAGGACGAGCAAGCTGGGCCATTGCTGCTCGCCGTGAGCCTCGATGGCGTTTTCGAGAGCGCCTATGCCGAGTCTCTCCCTGAGGGGATGAGCAAGCCCGATGGGTTCAAGGCGCGCTCTGAGTCGGGTGCTCGGATCCTGGTGGTCTCCAACGGCGAGTTCATGTTTGCCAATCCTCGAATCGGATATGGTAATGAAGTTGCACGCTTCGGTGTGCTCTTCTTCCTCAACAGCATGGATTGGTTGGTGCAAGACGAGGCGCTGATCCGTATTCGTTCCAAAGGCGTTCCTCGGATGCTCGAGCCGGTGGACCTCAAGACCCAGCGATGGCTTCAGCTCGCCAACGTCGTAGGGATTCCCTTTGGCGTCGTGATGTTGGGGTTGATTGCCTGGGGGTTGCGCGTTCTGCGACGCATGCGCATCGAGGATCGCTTTACTGGACGCAAGGCGTAGAGGGGCAATAACCATGAGCAAGAAACTGATGGTGGCTCTAGGGGTCTTGCTGCTCGTCGTGCTTGCCTTCGTGCTCACCCGCAAGGAGCCAAGTCGCGAGCCGAGCCGAGCAGCCTGGTCGGTCTCAGGGACCGAGTCGTTGGACAAGCTGGTCTTCCGTATCGGTGTCGAGGAATACGTCTTCGAGAAGGAAGATGGGCAGTGGATGCAGACGGTTCCCGTGCGCGGTAAGGCATCGAAGACGAAGCTGGAACAGCTCGAGAAGCTCTTTGCAGCGGGCTTGAGCAGTGATCTGGCTGCCGAGAAGGGGGCCGATTTGGCTTCTCTGGGATTGGCCAGCGACGCGCCTCGAGTGCTCGAGGTGCACGCGGCAGGGGCCTTGCTTGCCAAGTTTACGGTTGGGAATGAGGTGACGGTTCCAAATACCGACGCGAAGCGTCTTTGGCTCCTTCCTAGTGATGGGGATCACGCTGTCCGCGCTCTGAGCTCTGTTGAGGGTGTGGATTTCCCTTCGCTGCTGCACAGTGAGCTCAAGGATTTGCGTGAGCGCACCGTGGCGATGATCGACCGGGATGCGGTCACGCGTCTGCAGTGGTCGTCTGCGGGCATTGACGTGCTCAAGCAAGACAAGCCGGATGCGAAGGAGGATGCTCCTGCCTATCTGCGCAGCCACTGGGTCATGCAGAAGCCCGAGGAGGGCATGGCCATCGAACAAGCAAAGATCTCGACGGTCCTGAGTACCATCTCCTCCTTGCAAGTCGAGAACTTTGCAGATGAAGTGTCGGCAGAGGAAGCGGGATTCGATGGTTCGCAGCTGCAGTTGACCGTGACCACCGCGGAGCAGAGCGTCACCATCGAGCTTGGCAAGCGAGTGCTCGAGGGGCCGAAGCCCGACTTGGCAGCCAACGATCCGGAGGCCCGTTTCTTGAGGATTGCAGGTGAGCCCGCGCTCTACACGCTTCGAGGGGGAGCCGCCGAGGGCTTGGATTTGAGCGTCGCCAAGCTGCGCGAGCGCGGACTACTCAGCTTCGAGAGTGCTGCGTTGAGCAAGGTGAGCTTCGGTGCGAGCGATGACGCGCCGTTCGTCGAGAGAGCTGGCGATGACTGGTTCGTCAACGAAGCAGGGATAACGGCGCCGGTAGACAAGACGCAGTGGGACCCCACCGTCAGCAGCCTTGCAGCGCTGCGGGCGAGTTCCTTCGTCGAGGATGGCACCGACAGCTCAGCGCTGGCAGCGCCCGAGGCGAGAAGCGTGGTGTTGCAGCTCCAAAATGGCAGCGTGCATCGCTTGAAGCTTGCGGCGGTCACGACTGAAAGCGGCGAAGCCTTGGCGCAGCTCGATGAAGGGCCTGTGTTTCTGCTGGGCAAGGGCCTCGTAGAGCGACTGAGCAAGGCGCCAGCGGAATACGCAGTGACGGTGGAAGCAGGGAGCGAGTCGGCCTCGGCGCAGGTGCCTGATGTTTTGGCTCCCCCTGCCGTGCCCGTGCAGTGAGGCTGCTCGAAAGCGTTTCGCGATTGGCTCTGAGCGGAGTCAGCAGGAACACGACTTCAAGGGGATTGCGAAGTGTGCAGCCCCTTGGTGGGGCCGCGCTCGTGTTCTATTTCCCAACGAAACTAAGCACTTAGGATTAGTCTTCACGGCGCGCCTCGGGGACCGAGGCGAAGAGTGCGCGCAGCGGATCTGCTTCGGTGCCGTAGATGTAACCTGGCCCGAGTCCGACGAGCTTGGAAGTGTTGCCCAGGAAGGCGCCCTCATCATCGAAGCGCCGACCGGGGTGTCTGCTCTGCATCTGCTGGCGCTGCTGTTGTTCCCATTGCACCTGCAGGACGAGGAGGTCCTCGAGGCGAGGCGGCAGCACCTCTCGAAAGGCGTAGAGGACGCGGCCTGCGACGGCGGCATCGTCCACGGCTCGGTGGGCCTCCACGAGGTCAATTCCCAGTCGCGCCGCCACTTCTCCCAGCCGCTTGCTGCCTTCGTCGCGGTGAAATTGTCTGGCGAGGATGAGGGGGTCGAAGGTGGGGTTGTGCTCGGGCCAACCGAGACCCTCGCGCTGCAGCGCCGTGGTCACGAATTTGCGGTCAAAGGGCAGGTTATAGGCGACGATGCCGTGTCCCTCGAGGAGTGTGACCAGTTCTTGTGCGATGTGTCCGAAGACAGGCTTTCCTGCGACGTCTTCGTTTCGGATACCGGTGAGCGCGATGACCGACTCTGGGATGGGCCGTCCAGGGTCCAGCAGCCAGCCGTGGCTGTCCACCAGCTCACCGCGAAGGAAGCGGACGACACCGACCTCGATGATGCGGTCTTCATTCTCGTCGAAGCCAGTGGTTTCGACGTCGAGGGCGGCGATAGGGAGGTCGAACCATAGATCGGGCCAAGGCTGAGACACATTCGACTCCGGGCATGAAACGCAGGCAGCTTGGGTTGATGAGCTGTTGGGGGCTTGACGATCAGCCCCTGCGTGTCGTAAACAGAGCGGCGATTGGAAGCTCGCCTTCCTGTTTTTGAGCTCTATCATGCTGCGTGGGCCTCGACAACTTGAGCGTCTGGGGTTGGTGCTGGGCACGATGCTCGTGCTGAGCGCGACGCCGAGCTTCGCCTTGGCGCACCTAGGCAGTTGTTCGAGCGAGGCGAGCTTGTTGGACTTGCCCGCTTCCAGTGCAGACTCTGTGGCTGAGGCGTGGTTGAGCCAGAGTGAATGGAGCGATTCGAGCGTCTTGGACGAAGAGCTCGAGGCGCTCGGTGAGGGCATGACCTGTGAGGATGGCATCTCCTGCGTCATCTTGATGATGCGTTATCGTACGCCGCGCCCATCTCCCATCGAGGGGCCCGTGTGTCGGCCCGGAGATCCGCATTGTGAGATGACGCCTGGCGTGCCGTGGAGCGCGGACTCACAGGGGAGCACAGCGCAGCCCCTGCCTGCTTCCGCCAGTCAGTGGGTGTTTCGCTATCCCTCTGTTCGGACCCCTGAGCAGCGGCGGCGTGCGGTCTGGCAACTGCTGCGGTCGGCGCTCTTGGTTGTCGAGCTCGAGCGACCTCCGCGTCGCGGGCATCTGACCCTGTCTGAGCAGCATTGAGGTGCGTTGACGCGAGCCTTCCTCGCTGTTGTCTGCGTTGATGCAGGCGCTCTTTTCGAGCGTCGCTCGATGGGCCTGAGCGGACGGGGTAACGTTTTGATCTCAATGGCTTTTCGGCGCGTGTGGTCACGTGTCGGCGAAGCTTGGTGCTGGCCTGAGTGCGGCCAGCCCCTGCGTTCATGAACCGATTTTCGAGGTCGGAATCGGTCTGACCTCAACAGGAGTATTCGTCTATGAGTCATCCAGTCCTAGAAGAGAAACGGCTCAACCCCATGGTGGCGGTGATGGGCTTCGTGCTGACCGCTGCCATCGCCTTTTTGATTGGCTATTTCGTAGCCAAGCCCCCCAGTCTGCGCGACATCAAGGACACCACGGCTGAGCTCGCCCAGGCTACGGTTGATTCCGAGGTGTTGCCCGTCAAGGGTTCGCCTTCCAAGGGCGATCAGGCGGCGCCTGTGACGATGGTGGTGTTTGGCGATTTTCAGTGCCCTGCGTCCAGGGGCGCGTCGACGGTGATTCTCGACAAGGCGATGAAGGACTTTGGCAGCAAGCAAGTTCGCATCGTGTGGAAGCACTTGCCTTTGGTTGGGATTCACAAGGACGCTCGGCTGGCCGCGCAGGCGACCTGGGCCGCAGCCCAGCAAGGCAAGTTCTGGGAGTATCACGACAAGATCTTTGATGCTTTCCCGAGCAAGGACGATGCGAACCCAGACTTCTTGAAGGAAGAGCAGCTGGTGAAGTACGCCAGTGAGCTTGGCCTTGATGTCGAGCGTTTCAAGACCGAGCTGAAGTCTCCCGAGGCTGTGGCTGCGGTGGATGCCGATCTGGAACTGGCGCGCTCACTGGGTTTGGAGAGCACCCCCTCGATCTACGTGAATGGTCGTACTGTCGACTTTGCGGGCGGTGTTCGATACGAGCCCGTCGAGAAGGTGGTGAAGGAAGAGCTTGCTCGTGCTGATGAACTGCTCAAGACCCCCAACGCCTACTATGCGTATTCGGTGTGGCTCAATCGCAGCCAGCCTGATGGCATCAAGACCGAGAGCACCATGGTGGCCAAGGCGGACACAATGGACACTGCCGGAGAGGGCGCTGCTGGGGCGCGAAATCTTCCCGATCGACGCGCTGGTCGTGGCGCCGATGCTCGTCCAGCCGCACCTGAGAAGGCCGCTCCGGCGCGCCAGCTTCCTCCGGGCAATGCAATGGGTCCTGACGTGGCGACGCTGCCGCGCAAGGGCTCTCCCAACGCGAAGGTCACGATGCTGGAGTTCAGCGAGTTCCAGTGCCCGTACTGCAGCAAGGTCAACCCGACGATCAAGGATCTACTCAACGCCTATCCTAATGACCTGCAGATCGCTTTCGTCCACATGCCGCTCGACTTCCACAAGGATGCTCCGCTCGCCGCCGAGGCCGCCATGGCCGCGCATGAGCAGGGCAAGTTCTGGGAGTACCACGATCTGCTCTTCGCCAACCAGAAGGCGCTCAAGCGCCCTGACCTGGAGCGCTTCGCCGAGCAAGTTGGCCTGGACATGGGCAAGTTCCGGGCTGCGCTCGACAGCGGCAAGTACACCAAGGCGGTCGACCAGAACACCGCTGATGCACGCGCGATGGGTATGAGCGGGACGCCGAGTTTTGCGATCAACGGCCGAAAGTTCGTGGGCGCGCAGCCTCTGGACAACTTCAAGAAAGTCATCGACGAGGAGCTCGCTCGCGCCAACAAGGTTGCCCAGGAGAAGGGGCTCTCTGGCGATGCCCTCTACAAGGAGCTGGTGCGCACGGCACCCAAGGAGCAGCCCAAGCCCAAGCCCGCTGCCGCCGCCGACAGCAAGCGCATCTACGTGACGCCTGGCGACGCCCCTGTGCTCGGCGATGCGAATGCCCCTGTGGCCATCACCATCTTCACCGACTTCCAGTGCCCTTACTGCTCGAAGGCGGCGACGACCCTGCATCAGCTGGTCAAGAACAACCCCGGCAAAGTGAAGCTGGTCTTCAAGCACTTCCCACTCGACTTCCACAAGGACGCCCCGCTGGCTCACCGTGCTTCTTGGGCCGCGCATCAGCAGGGGCGCTTCTGGGAATACCACGACTTGGTCTTCCAGAATCAGAAGGCGCTGCAACGTGAGAACCTGCTCACCTACGCGCAGCAACTCAACCTCGACGTGAACAAGTTCACTGCCGACCTCGACAGCGCTGCCTCCGAGAGCAAGCTGAACGCCGACAAGGCTGAGGGCAGCAAGGCGCAAGTGGCGGGCACGCCTCACTTCTTCATCAATGGCACCCGATTCTCCGGTGCCCAGCCGCTGGAGTCGTTCCAAGCCGCAGTCGATCGCGAGCTGAAGGTGGCCGAGAAGTACACTGCCAAGGGCATTGCCGTCGACAAGCTCTACGAGACCATCGTCAAGGAGGAGAACCTCGCCGGTCCTCCGCCAGTGAAGGTGGCAGTGGGAGCTTCACCGAGCAAGGGACCCGAGAACGCGCCAGTGACGATCTTCGAGTTCAGCGAATTCCAGTGCCCGTACTGCAGCAAGGTCGTGCCCACCATCGACGAGCTCGCCAAGGCCTACCCCACGCAGGTGCGTATCGTCTTCAAGCACTTCCCCTTGGGATTCCACGCCGACGCGCAGCTCGCTTCGGAGGCATCTCTGGCCGCGCACGAGCAAGGCAAGTTCTGGGAATACCATGACCTGCTCTTCGCCAACCAGAAGGCCATCAAGCGTCCAGACCTCGAGCGCTATGCTGAGCAGCTGGGGCTGAACATGGAGAAATTCCGTGCCGCGCTGGACAGCGGAAAGTTCAAGAAGCAGATCGAGGAGGACATGGCCGCCGCGACCTCGGCGGGCATCTCTGGCACCCCGAGCTTCCTGATCAACGGCAAGAAGTTTGTCGGTGCGCAGCCGCTCGACGCCTTCAAGGCCGAGGTCGACGCCGCGTTGGCCGCCAAGTAGGCGATTGGCCCCGCTTGCCGGGGCCTGCGCCTCTTCGAGCGGCAAGTTCAGCGCTCGAGGAATAGCCAAATTGACGTCAAGGGCCGAGCCTGGGCTTTGGCCGAGGCCAAAGCCTCGGCGAAGGCGTTCAGATCTCGTCGATGGTCTGAACGGTTTTCTTCAGCACTCGCTTCATCTCGAGACGGCTAAAGATCTCACGGGCGCGCTCGAGGTGCTGCTTTCCGCGCACAGTGTCGCCTTGTTCGAGTAGAAAATTGCCGAATGCCGAGTGGCAGCGGCCGAGCTCGCTCTCGTTTCCGACCTCGGTGAGCAGCTCGATGGCTCTCTTGAAATGTTCCTCGGCCTTGGTGGTGGGGTTTCCACCTTCGTCGTCGTAGAGGGTTTGGGCAAAGAGCTCGCCGAGCGCCTTGAGGGCCATACCCTCGAGCAGCTTACTCTCCATACTTCTTGCGATATGCAGGGACGCAGTGAGCGCTGCGATGGCCTCGGTGGACTTGGCGTTTTTGAGAAAGAGTGCCCCGAGGTTGCGTTGGACCTCGCAGAGCAGCTGCAGATCACCGCACTCTTGTGAGATTTCTGCGGCGCTGTGGAGGCTGGTTTCGGCGGTTTTGAGGGCACCCATGTTGAGTGCGGTTTCGCCGATGTGGTTGAGCAGGACGCCCTCGAGTGCGCGGTATCCGATTTCTTGGGCGTTGCTGAGTGCCTCTTCCCACAGGCGCAGGGCTTGCTGCATCTCTCCACGCTCGGCGCAGACGATGCCGAGGTGGTTGAGGGTGTCGGCGAGTCCTTGGCGATCACCGGCTTGTTTGCGCATCTCGAGGCTCTCTCGGTAGAAGGTGAGCGCCTCTTTGAAGAGCCCCTGACTGAGTTTGAGCCCGCCGATGTGGTGCAGACTGAGGGCGATGGAGCGCAGGTCTTTGAGTTGTCGGCGCAGCTCGAGCGCGGCGCGGTAGTGTTTGAAGGCGCTGTCGTATTCTCCACGGATATAGGCGACCTTTCCGATGTCATCCAGAGTGCTGGCGATACCACGCAGGTCATTGGACTGTTGGAAGAGGGTGAGCGCTCTGCGGAAGGTGGCGAGTGCCTCGGCGAGTTGGCCGGTGGAGCGGTGGATACGTCCGATCTTGTTGAGGGCCATTCCGCCCTTGGCTTTGGCGTTGAGTCGCCAGGAGAGGCGGAGCAGAAGCTCGTATTCTCCGAGTGCTCGCTCGACCTCTCCCACCAGCTCGTAGGTCGAGCCCAGGTTGTGGTGCAGCTCGATGGCGGAGAGCACGTCGTCCTCAGGCAGCAGGCTGGCGGCGAGCTCGTAGCATTCGATGGCTTTTCGATTGAAGTAGCGAGAGCGGGCTTGATTTCCTGCTTGGACGAAGCGGTAGGCTGCCATACTCTGTTGACCGCCGAGGTGCCAGTGTCGGGCCATGGTGGCGGCGAAGCGGTCGATTCGGGCATGGAGCTCGTACCACTGAGCGCAGCGTCGATGGAGCTGCTGTCGGCGTTCGGGGTCAATCTGTTCGTAGATGAGGTCTCTCTCTACGGCGTGTTTGAAGACGAACTCGGAGGCTCCCTTGAAGAGGCTGTCGGGGTGGGGGCGAATCATGTCTTTGCGGCGCAGGGACTCGAGCAGATCGGCGAGTCGTGCCGCTTGGGTGTCGAGCTGCCAGGGCTCGGCGTCTTGGTGTTGAGCGTTGGCTCGCATCATGGCGACGATGGTTTCGAGCCAGAACGTTTGTCCGACGACGGCGGCAAGCTCGAGGCAGTTGCGTTCGACGTCGGCGAGTGTGTCGAGCCGCGCGCGAATGACGTCGCTAAACTCGCTAGGCAAGGTGACATCGGAGAGGCGGTCGAGGTGCAGCAGCCAGGGGTTGGGGCGCGTGTCGATGACGCCCTCGCCGATGAGCAAGCGCACAATCTCTTCGACGATCATGGGGTTGCCCAGGGCTCGCTGGCAGACGAGGTCCTGCAAGGCTTCGGGGACGAGCTCGAGGCGTTGGAGGATGTCATTGAGCAGGTTGCGGATGTCCTCGTCGGCCAGGGGGGCGAGCTCGATGTGCTCGGCGTGGAACGAGCCCTGCAGCAGCTCTGGATGTGCAGTGGCGAACTGTGGTGTTGCGAGCAGCACGAAGGCGATCGGGGAGGTGCGCAGCTGTGAGGCGATGCGGCGGATGAGCTTGAGGGTTTCGTCCGAGGCGTGGTCTGCGTCCTCGACGACGAAGACGAGAGGATTGCGTTGGGCGTCGGTCTCGAGGAGTCGAGCGAGCGCGAGGAAGGCGCGCTCTTCGATGCGGTCGGAGGGGGGGGCGTCGGCGTCGGCGTCGCTGTAGGAGTTGCTGTCAGGGAAGGGGAGCCCGACGAGATAGCCGACGAGGTGGGCGATTTCAGTGGCGTTTGCCCCGCCAAGTAAGGAGACGACTGCATCGAGGAGTCGCTGTCTGGCGAGCCTGGGTATTTCGACTTCAGGGATATAGAAGCGTTTGCGGATGAGGCGCGCAATGGGGGCAAAGGGGAGGTTGTCGCTTTCTCGACAACGCCCGGTCACGAGCAGGGCGCCTCCAAACTTGGTGTCGAGCTCCGAATTGAATTCTCGGACGAGTCTGGATTTTCCAATGCCGTGTGTGCCCGTGAGCAGACAGATTGCGCTCGTCGATTGTCGGACGACGTGTCCGAGGAATTGCTCGAGGCGTTGGACGTCGGTTTCGCGTCCGGCGAGTTCTGTTTCGACACCGTAAACGAGCCAGTCGACGCGCTCTTGCGCTTCTTGCGCATCGATTTTGTAGACTCTGGTGACGACGGCCAAGGGAGAGCCGCACTTGGCGCAATAGTCTGCGGAGTTGGCGTTGTTGTGTGCGCAGGACGGGCACTGCAGCAGATCGCGACCTGGATTGGTAAGCTCGTCGTCGACGAGCTCGGCAAACTCGGTGTAGTCGACCGCAGCCGCCCCCAGCTCGGAGCCGCAGCGAGCGCATTGTTGCACGTTGGATTCGGCGCTTTCGTGGCCGCAGAAGTGGCACTTCATGATGTGGCTCGCAGGAATGGCTCGCCTCGACGCTCGCGAAGCAATCGCTCGAGGCTGGAGCAAGCTCACCTTCTCATATCCAGAGTCGATTCGGCGGTCAAGTGGGCGCACGGGGCGGATTCTGGCAGCAGCTGCTGGTACGAGGGTTGCGGCCCAAGGATGGCGGGAAGAAGCATTGCTGCGAGGGTGAAACTTTTGAGCTGCGAGGCCGTTTACAACGGTCAGCGCCCTGAGCGCGGTGAGCAAAGGAAAAGCTGAATCTGGTGGTCTCAAGTGGCGTCCATGCAGAGCGCGGCTTGTGACGCCAAGGGGTTGCGCGAGTGGTGAGGCTTCGGATAGACTCAATGAGCGGGCGCAGCGCCCAATGAGCGGGGGGAGGTCATGTCGAACAGAGTCCGGCTTTCAATGACAGCGATCGTCGCGATGCTATCGTTGCTCTGTGTACCCATCGCGTCGACGGCCTTTGCGGGCAAACAGTCGCTGGATAGCATCTTGACCGAATCTGGTCTGAGTTGGGGAATGACGCGTGATCAGGTGATCACGGCCTTGCGCAAGCAGTTCGATGCGAAGATGGTGGCTGAGACCAAAGGGGTCGATGACATCGCGCGTCGCGACAAGATCCGCAAGTCCTACGATGACCGCTTCAAGCTGATCGAGGAGAGCTACCTCGAGCTTGCGGCAGGTGAGCGCAGCGGCTTGGAAGTCTCCATCGTTGGCGATCAGTTTGTGACGGGCAACAACGAGTCGGTGCTGACCTCGATCGAGGAAGTGGCTACAAAATACTATTTCTTCATCGACAATCAGCTCTACAAGATCGCCGTCACCTACGATCCTGCCTATATTGGTGGGCTCGCCTTCGATACTTTCGCGGCAAAGACCAACGAAAAATACGGCAGTCCTGACTCGGAAGACCTCGATGAGGAGGGCTTTTTCGTAGGTGCCATGTGGAAGGACAAGAAGGGGAACCGTCTGCGCATTCTGGATCGCTCCCTGCACTACAATTCCTTCTTGATGACCTTTAGCTCCATCGAGCTCGAGGCTCCGTTGGTCGAAAAGCATGCTGCCGCGGCGGCGAGTCGGAAGGCTGGTCCTGCCGTGAGTTCAGACATCGAGAGCCTGACCGAGGGTGAGGACACCGTGGCCGATGGTAGCGCGGTGGACGACATTCTCGGGACCTCGACCAAGGTCGATTTGCTCGCTGGTCTGCCTCAGGAGGAGATCGATGCGATGAATGAGACCGAGGAAGAGAAGAAGAAGAAGAAGAAGGAAAAGAAAAAGAAGACGCGCAAGAAGAAGGATGACGGAAAGACGGGTTCGTCAGGAGCCGGCATCGTCATCTACTGAGACCCAGCTCTTTGTCTCAACCATCAACCGGCAGGTCGCAGACCTGCCGTGTGGGTTTCGGAACGAACATGCATCGATTGCAGTGCTGTCTTCTTGTTGTTGTGGGGGCTGCCTCTCTCTTCGCTTGTGACGATGAGGCACCGACCCCCGAGCTGGTCGAGCCGCTTCTTCCCATCTCGGTGGACCGCAATGTCCGCGGGATCGGTGTGTTTCCCGGTGATGAAGCGGTGATCCGCAGCCAGGATTGGGCACAACTTGCCGAGGGCGTGTCGCATTTGGTGATTCGCGCTCAGCTCGTTGATGAGTTGCTCGTCTCCCGCGAAGGCGAGACCGCCGTTCCTGCAGCGATGTTCGCACCTCGTGTCGAGAGCATTCGCAGCAACGTTTCGGCCGTGCAGCCTTTTGACAAGTATGTGGCGGTGCTCGATCTGTACCGGCTCAGTGATGGTTCCAAGTCCACAGCTCCGCAGCCCTATCTCACCACTTGGGATAGAAACGAGCGAGAGATTGAGCGATATGGATTCTGGCGCAGCGATTACCGCGACGCTGTGCTCGCTCAGGTGGAAGCGCTGATGCAGGCGGACGAGAAGCCAGCCATTTTCATCTTCGGCGCCGAGGTTCATCGCTACCTCGATATGGCAGGTGGAGCCGACGACTTCGCCAACCTCGTGAGCCTCTATCGCGATGCGTATGCCAGCATCAAAGCTGTCGCTCCTCAGGTGCGTGTGGGTGTGGGCATCGATTGGATTCGCTTCCGCGCCGACATCGTTCCCAAACAACGACTCAAGCGCAGTGCATTGCCGCCGGAGCTGGTGGTTGAAGGGGATGAGCTCGATTGTGCAGCTTTGCCCGAGCAGGATCGTGACCTTCTGGAGCAACTCTGCGTGCAGCAGGCCTTTTCGCTCTACGTCGAACCGTTCCTACAGTACCTGGATCCGCAGCAAGATGCGCCCATCGAAGGCGAGCTCTGGGAGCCTCGCTACGTCAAAACAGCAGAGCTCCTCACGCTCTCCGCCGTGCCCAAGCAAAGCGATTTTGGAAACGTTCCCGCCAATTGCCCTGAGGACTTTTTTGCTCCGCTCATCGAGTGGTCCAAGCGTTTTCCAATCGCCTACTATCAGGTGGGCTGGCAGATGGCCTCGTCGGTGTCGGTTGGCAAGCATGCCGAGTGGTATTCAGTCCTTGTCGAACGAAACTTGGGGGTGAACGTCGAGCTCATTGCCTGGGCGCAAACCAAGGATCTGCTGGACAACGATTGTGGGAAGCTCAGCAATGACCTGGGTGCGCCGGTTTGGCTCTGCAACGCAGGGTTGTGGTCGGCATCGACTGCACCCAAGTCCGTTGCTGAGCTCTTCTTCAGTGATATCCAGCCCTGAGCTCAGGCCGTACGGCCTCTCCTTTGACTCGGGACAGCGTCCTGTCCTGGTTTGGCGACGCTCAATCGCGGGCTTTGCTGCTCACGTCCGGCTCGCTTCCTTGAACGCAGCGCGGGCGTCGTTATACTCGAAGCTGGTGTGCGCCTGGCGTGAGGAGTGATTCATGCGCAGTCGAGTTCGGATCCTGTTGCCCACAGCTTTTTTCGCGGTGTCCATTTTCCTCGCTTCGTCTCTGCTCAGCCCGAGTCGAGCCCACGCCGATTTCGTGAGTATCTGGGGACAGCTCCACGGCGGCTATCTGACCGGCACCTCGGATCGCTTCGAGGAAGGCAGTCAGCCCTTTGGCGGATTCGCGGCTGGCCTGAGCTTGGCTATCATCGATGTGTTCATCGATGTCCGAATGGATGATTTCGACATCGAACAGGCAGGAATGTGGAACCAAGTGGGCCTCGGTGCCAGCTTTGGTCTGCCGTTGCCCTACATCTCTCTCACCTTTGGGGCTCGCCTCGCCTACCTCTATGCACAGTTCTCCGAGGATGCACGTAAGGCCTACGAGAGCAAGGCTCTCGAAGGTGAACGCAGCGGTGAGCCTAGTCAAAAGGGGCTCAACGCTTCCCTGGTGGCCATGGCCGACATCGAACTCATCGGACCGCTGATGTTCAACATCACAGGTGATCTGGGATATCATGTGCTCCTCCCTGATCCAGCAGAGCTCAACGGGATCAACTTCAGTGTGCTCGGCGGACTCAAGCTCAAGTTTGGATTCTGAGTCGTCCATTGTCCATTCGCTTGCATTCGCTCGCTCTCGGGTACCGACCTCGCTCGATGACTCGCGAGGATGGACTACCCTTCGCTCGCTTTCGCTTGCATTCGCTCGCTCTCGCGAGACCCTCGCAGCGCTGCTCGTGCGCATCGGATGCGCACGCGACAGACGCTGACTCGTGCCTCGCTTCGCTCGCTTTTGATTGCGTTCGGAGCTCTTCATGCCCCTTGGCTTCATCGCTCGCGTCGCGTTACCTGTGCATGCTCCTGGGTCAAGCGACGCAGGCGGATGGCGCGCGGCTAGGTGTAGCTTGCTGGTTCTCGTCGCGTTGCTGCTCGCAGCACCGCCGACGCAGGCTGGCGAAACAGAGCTGGATGAGCTCGAAGCTGCTCTTCTCGTTGGAGAAGGATGGCTTGGGCTTGGTTTGAAACGAAGCACCGAAGACGAAGCGAAGCAGCTCGGCTATGCCGAACCGAAGGTCCTTGTCGACATTGTCTTCGCCGATTCCCCCGCCGAGGCCGCCGGTTTCAAAACGGGCGACCTCATCCTCGCCGTCGATGACAGCAGGCTCAGTGAGACCAGCGAGCTTGTCGCGATCATCCGGGCAAAGGCCCCCGGTGCACGCGTGAGCCTTCGGCGCGTTCGCGATGGTGTCGAGGATGTTGTCGAGGTCTCTCTTGGCCTGCGTCCGGGAGCCAATGAGCTCTTGAGGCAGCATTTGTTGGGAAAGCAGGCTCCAGAGCTCGAGCTAGAGGCAATCGACGACGCTTTCTCCAGCGCTCAGCTCAAAGGGCGGATTGTGGTGCTCGATTTCTGGGCCACCTGGTGTGGACCCTGCCATGAGGCCATGAGGCACCTCGCGCACAAGTCGGGACAGTGGCCGAAAGAGGACGTCGTGATCCTTGGTGTGAGCGATGAAGACTGCGACACTGTTCGTGATTTCGCTGCAACGATGGAAACGCCCTACACTCTCGCCTGCGATCTCGAACGCAGCAGCAGTCGTCGCTTCCTGGTGAGCGCCCTCCCCACAGCTTTCGTGATTGACCGGGAGGGGGTCATTCGCTACGTCTCGATCGGTGCCGCAGACTTCGACGCCTTGGACCAAGCTGTTGAAAGCCTCCTCCCATAGCCGTGTAGCATGCTGCCTCCTGCTGTGCTGCATCTTCGTTTCGGGATGCTATTCTGGGGCTCAAACGCGCTCCGCCGATGTGTTGTTGCCAGGGCAGTTCGCTTTTCAGGCGAGTCTCACGCCAGCGGCCTACTCACCCGGGCAGTTGGAGATGGAAAAACTGACCGGTGAGGAGCTCAGTATCGAGGGCAACGCGGCGACCACGCTACGGCTGCCGTACTTGGCCTACGCCGCTTTCTGGTACTACTTCGAGTATTCACTCCGCCTTGGTTTGCCTTCGCCTTGCGAGCTCGGCATCGAGTACGGGGTCCTCGCCGAGAGCTTCGAGCTGCGTTGCGCAATGCTCTCCGAGTCGCGTGGTGCGCCCGTTTCCCTGTCGATGGGCGCGGCGGCAAGTTATCAGCCCATTCTGCGGAGCGAAGACTGGCTGTATCGACTCAGCCTGGAGCTGAGCTCCGAGTTGGGCTCAGACTGGGGCATGAGCGCTGGCGCTTTCCTGTCGAGAGGGCCCTACGCACAGGCCTTGGGGGCGGAGCTAGCCGAGAAGTTCGTCGGGGCGGAGGCTGACCTCTTTCTGACTGTCGACCCCTATATCTATGTCGAGCAAGAGCAGTCACGCCTGAGCTTGAGTTTGGGGCTCTGGTATTGGTTGGACTCAGAGCATTTTTCACGGCTGCATTTTGGGGTGCAGCCCTACTTCGTGCTCCAGAACGGGGAGCTCTTGTCCTCGGAATGTGTGAACTGTTACTACCTCGAAGCCCAGTCTTTGCAGCAGCGCTTTGGCTTTGCCACCTCGGTCGGGATAGAGCTCGTGGGTGGGCAAGCATCCTCCTCGGCAGGTGATGCGCCTGCTGGCTATCACTGGGAGCGGGGTTGGAACGAGGAGCTCCTCATTTTGAGTCTGACCACAGCGGGCTTCGCCTACTCTCTGTTCGTGCCTGCGATCGTTTTTGCCGTGGAGGCAGAACGCACTGACCTTGGCTTCGTGTGGTTCGTTCCCATTGCTGGGCCGCTGTTGTGGCAGGCTGGAGTGCAGGACGCCAGCCGTGGAACCGGGGGTGACGTGCTCTTTGGGATCCTCGGCGTGGGGACTGCCGTTTTGCAGAGCGTTGCACTGGTGTCTTTCATTGAGGCATGGGTCTATGGCGAACGTCAGCTGGTGGCGGACGATACCGGTCTCACTGTGCTCCCTGTTGCGTCAGGTGAGAGCCTGGGAGTGAGCGCGCTCGGACGGTTTTGAGCATGGATGAGCTCGAGCACGGCCCAACACCTGGTGTCACCGAGCAGCCCTTGGCGGCGGTGGTCGCCAGTAGAGAAGACCTTGGCTCCAAGCGCCCGGCGAAGATAGCCCTTTCTCAGCGCCTCTGGACGGCGTCGTTGACGTTCCTGCTGCGTTTGGTCTTGTGCGCTTGTCCAGTGTTCTTCGTGCTCTTTTCCAAACAGCGTGACGGTGATTTGCTGACGACACAGAGCATATGGTTGTTCTCTGGAGGTCTGGCAGCTTTGGGGATCCTGTTCTACGAAGGCCTGGCTTTTTGGCGAGGGGTCAAGAGCTTTCCCCAAGAGTGGCTC
>JAVFAO010000128.1:0-15971 GCA_034002465.1 Myxococcota bacterium | reverse complement strand
TTTGGGGAATTGACCGTGCAGCATAGACCCAAGTTTTTGTTGATTGGGCGCTTGGCCTGTTCCCCCATCGTCAAGAGTAGAGCCATGTCAAGCACAGCTCGTTGGAGCGAGACACTGCTGCGGCAACTGCCTTTCTCGTGCTGCTTGCTCGTCGTGCTGCTCACGAGCCTGGGCTGCTCGACTTGGTCCGAGACCACTGGGCCGAGGGTATCGGTGGGCATCGAGTACGACCTGAAGGACGGCGTCAGCCCTCGGGTCGAGCTCGGGTACCAGTATCTGCGTTTCAACTGGGTGACGGGCTGGGGCGGGGGAGGGGGCTTGTCCTGGTCGGTACTCAACGAGCGCCTTGATTTCTATGCCGAGGGCCGCTTCTACACTTTTTTGGCGAGTCCAGGAATGGTGATGCGGCTGGGAGGGGTGCTGGGGGTCGGCAAGTACGGGCTACGACCGGGACTGCGCTTTGGGGCTGGCATCCCGCTGGATTGGCCGCCGAAGGCTTGTACCGTCGGAATCGAAGGTGACCAACCCCCCATCGAAGAAGCCTGTGCAGGGCAATGGCGCGTCGAAGACATCGTTCACCCCGACTGGCAGGGTGAGCTGGAGTTCGTGGGGATGTGGCTACCGCGTATCCGTCCCAACGCTTTCGAAGGTATCCCAGATCCCTTCCGCAGCGAGTGGTACTCCCCCGAGGATGAGCTCGTCTTCTACTTGGGATTTGCAGCCAACATCGACGAATCGGTGCTGACCGACAACTAAGCCTCCCTGCTTGCACCGCCCCGAGACAGCATCAGACTGATCACGACCTCCAGCCGGCTCGACCTTGGGGCCCCCCGTTGGTGCCTCGGGTAGCCCGCAAAGTCCCAATTGGCGACCTGACGTTTCTTCGCACTTTTCCGATTGACTCCACGCGAAAGGGCGGGCTAGGGTTTGGCTGTTCAGGAGCCGAAACGTCGGAGGGTTCGGTTCCACATCAGCGCTCTCGATGCGTACATCGGGACGCAAGCATAAGGAGGTCGCGATGGCGGAGGAGCCCACCATTGGGTGTGCACGACCAAGCGGCGGAATGCTCGGAGAGGCAGAGAGCCTCAATGACGAGACGGTAGCGAACGAGACAGTGGAGGAGAAGAGAATGATTCAAGTCGGCAAAGCTGCGCCGGATTTCGCGGCACCCGCTTACCACCAGGGCAAGTTCACCTCGGTCAAGCTCTCGGACTACTTGGGGAAGTGGATCGTGCTCTGCTTCTATCCAGGTGATTTCACCTTTGTTTGAGCGACGGAAGTGTCGGCGGTCGCCGACCATCACGCTGATTTCGAGAAACTCGGCGTTGCTGTTCTGTCGATGAGTGTGGACAGCGTCTTCGTGCACAAAATGTGGAACGATCACGAGCTGTCCAAGATGGTAGCAGGTGGCATTCCCTTCCCCATGCTCTCCGACGGCGGGGGAAAAGTCGGCACGGCCTATGGCGTCTACAACGCCGAAGCCGGAGTCGAGAACCGAGGTCGCTTCATCATCGACCCGGATGGGATCATCCAAGGCTACGAGGTACTCACGCCTCCAGTGGGGCGCAACGTTTCGGAAACCATTCGTCAGGTGCAGGCCTATCAGCATGTCCGGGCGAGCAAGGGGACTGAAGCCACGCCCTCGGGTTGGAAGCCTGGCAAGTTGACCCTCAAGCCCGGCCCCGAGCTGGTGGGCAAGGTCTGGGAGGTCTGGAAGACCTCGATGGAATCCGAATAATGCTCAGACCTCCAGGAGGCGAAAGGACGCCTCCTGGGCATGTCCGAACGAGCGTATACAGGTTGAGGGAACAGGCCAAGCGCCCAATCAACAAGAACTCGAAATCAAAGGGATTCCAAAGGGCCCCGCCCTTTGGCGGGGTGTGGGGCAGAGCCCCACAGTCGTAGTCCATCGACACCAAAACCCCACTAGATCTTGGCACTCTCCTTGCCTTGCTTGCTCTCCTTGTCCCCAAACTCGAGCTTGAGCTTACCCACGAAGTCGGGGATCTGCTCGAGCAAGGCCGCGAAGGGGCCAGGCTTCTCCTCGACCGTCAAGATCTGCACGCCGTCAGGCGCGAAGACGATCACCGCCACGGGCCGCACCGTCACCCCACCACCGGCGCCACCGCCACTGCCCTGGCCCTTGGCGTCCTTGCGATGATGCCGCCGCGCTTCACGCTCAGTCAGCGCTCCTCGCCCGGCACCCGCCCCGCAGCCCAAACCAAAGCCAATCCGCGAAATCGGCACGATGGTGTTGCCCTCGAGCTCGATGGGCTCACCCACCACGATCTCGCTCTTCGCCATCGAGCTCAGCTCCTCACCAGCCAAGCCCAGCATTTCCACGATATTCTGCATGACGCTCTCCCTCTTTGATGTGCCAAGCTCAACGGCCGATGCTCTGGACCCGAACCACACCATTCTCGACCACCACCACAACCACCGGCGTCGCCTTGGCACCACCGCCAACGCCCATGCCCTGGCCGCCTTCCTTGTCCTCGTTTTCTCCCAAGAGCTCGCCTGTGCCTCCGCCACCGCCAAAGCCAAGCTTCAGCTCACACAGCGGGATCACGTGACGGTTGCCCACAGAAATCGACTTGGCCACCACCGCGTTGCCCTGAGCAAGCTTCCTGACATCCGCGGCCAACTTCTCAAACAGTGTTCGAAGTTCCTTCATGAGATTCTCCTCACCGGAGATTCCGGTGTCGTGACTGCCCGAAAGTATGTAAGTAGCCTTCGGGCTTGCGTGTTCACCAACATGCCCATCAGCAGCATGCTGACCTGTATTATCCAGACCCTCGCCCGCAGGTTTGCTGCAATCTCGATTTTTTCGTCGAGATAATCCAGGCGCAGCCGCAGACGCAGCCACGGCCCCAGCAAAGACAAGGGCTGCAAGAGCTGCTGCAACAGCGCCGTGTGGCTCGGATCATCGAGCCCCAGCTCCGCGTCAATCGCAAGCTCCAGCTTCAAGGCCTTCGCCAAGCGTCGAATCCAAGGCAGGTAGTTCGGGCCTTTCTTCAACCATTCTCGGAGGTTCATACGCTTCGCCTTGTTCTTCTTCGAAGGCTTGCGCCGTTTCGACGAAGCTACCCTGACCCGGCCTACCCTGACGCCCAGCACACGCACGGCCAGAGCTCCCTGCTCATAACGCAAGCCCACCAAGCCCCAGGCCCACTGCAGCCGCGCATCACCAAAGAATTGCCCTTCGTGCACGCCCCCATCCGCCCGCAGCCGAAACGGCAGCAGCAGCAGCACCGCGAGCAGCACCCCAAGTACAGCCAATAGCCAGAGCAGCACCGTCAAAACCAGCTCGCCCACCATCGCTCACTCCCCCCGCCCCAACAAGCGTCGCCACCACGGCCGCTCGGGCTTCCGTTCAGTCCCCCCAAACAGGCGCCGCGTCGTACCGACAAGCCGCTGCCCTTGCTGCAAGGTCGAACGCAGCGCCCCAAGCTGCTTGGCGCTGCGTTCCAGACGCTCCACGGCACTGGGGGCCACGACCGCAGACGGCTCAGCAGGTTCGGAGTAGGGCAGCAGTGCCTCGGCCCCTGCCGTCGCCGCCCTCAAACCCTCCACGGCAAAACCAGGCCCCATCGTGCTCAGCCTACCCCAGCGCCGCAGCGCCGCGCGCCAAAGCGCCGTCGCCCCCTCGTCGTCCTCCACCAAGCCCAAGCTCGCTTCGATGCGCGAAACCAAGCCCTCCGGTGCCTCGTTCGGTGGAAAGTCCGCCATCAAGTCGCGCAAACTCAGCTCGATGGCCAAAGCCTGCTGAAGCGAAGGGTCAATGAGCGCACGTTCGAAGGCCCGCGACTGCTCCGTATCGAGCAAACCATCCAGATAGTCCGCAACTTGCTCGAAAAGCTGTTCAGGGTTCTCGTTCATGATGATTCCCTGGTGTTTCGAAAAAACCACTGGCGAATGCTCGCCCGCGCCCGGTGCAGCCGGGTCTTGACAGTGCCCACCGCCATCGAGGTGCTCTCGGCCAGCTCTGCATCCGAAAAGCCCTCACGGTACCGAAGCTCGAGCAGAGCTCTATCCTGTGCCGAGAGCTCCGACATCGCGCGCGCCAACAGGCGATGCTGCTCGCTCATCGCCGTGTCCTGCTCTGGCGAAGGGCCCGCGTCTGCCCACTCTGCCAGCTCCTCATCGGCCTCGGGCATCCGCGCCACCTTCTCCAGCCGACGCAAGCACACATTGTAGGTAATCCGCGAGACCCAAGGCCCGAGCGGACGCGTGGGATCGAAGCTGGAGATCGACCGATGGCAGCGCAGGAACGCCTCCTGGCTTGCGTCCTCGGCCTCCGCCCCGTCTCGCAACATGCGCAGCGCCAAACGGTACACCTGCGGCGTGAAGCGTTTCACGAAGTCTCGCCAGGCCTGCGCGTCGCCTTGCCTGCATCGGCGGCTAAGGGCAGCATCGTTGGCAATCGCGCTCATTCAAGCATCCAGCGAGGAAGAGAAACAGGCCGAAGGCTCACGCGATCACGGCCTGCACTCCACTCTTATCCCGCCAAGCGCAATTGGTTTCAGGAATTTTCAGGCAAGCGAGCACGGCCCACGCGGACATCGTGCCATCACTCGCAGAGCAGCTCCAAGGTCCCAAAGAGTCCGTCAGTGCTCACCCAGGCCACCCGGTTCGTGCCGCTGAAGGTCAGCGTCAACACGCGCTCCTGCACCTCTGTGCCCTCGGCGCTCGCCAGAGCCACCGTGCCACCCGACGGACAGGCCTGCTCGCAGCGCTTGAAGGCAGAGAAGGTGCTCAACGTCGCGTCCTCGTTGACCGTGCTCACCCAGGCGCCGTCGAGCTGCAGACAGTTTTCGGCGACCTTGCCGCCGTAGCTGCCACTGCGGGTGACCAAATCGGCGCCACCAGAGCTGCCTGCGCCAGTGCTGGTGAACTCCCAGGCGCGGGTGCCGTTCTGATCGCGCATCACCCCAGTGATGTTGAGCACCAATGATGCGCTGTTGGCCGACAGGGTGGTCGCGGTGAGGCTAGCGCCCACCCCATTCGTCTCCGGCGCTGCCGAATCCTCGAAGGCGAGGCTCGCCGCGCCGTCGAGGCCGAAGATGCCGTAGGGTCCGTCACACTGTTCGAAGGTGAAATTCACGCTCTTGTCAACGACGATGGCGTTGATGCAGGTCGCTGGCGTGAACACCGCCTTCGCGTTGGTGTTGCAGGCCTCGGCCATTGCGCTGCCCGAGTCGAGCAGACTGAGGTCTGCGGTGAGCGCGGCGAGCAGGGCCGCCTCCAGCGAACCCTGCTGCATGCCCGAGAGGGCGAGGCGCACCTCTGCCTCCTCGGCGTCGGTGAGGCCGGGCGCGAGCTTCTCCACCACGTCACAGGCCAGTCCAACGAAGATGGCCAGAGAGAGCGCAGAGAAGAGCAACGCGTGCTTTGTTTTCATGACGGAGTCCTTTGTCGAAGAGCAGCGGTCGAAGAGCAGCGGTCGAAGTACGCGAGGGAGCAAGCCCGCAGTGGCTGAGCATAGCCACCGGCAGCGCGCGAATGCAAGGTGTGTGCTGAAGAGCAAGCGGAGAGGGAAAGCGCAGAGAACGGATTGAAGCGCAGAGAACGCAGAGAACGCAGAGTGTTATTGGGCTTGTGACTTCGGGCTTGGCGGGTGTGCAGGGATGCACCACGAAGCGTGTCGTCGCTTGACGTGGGACTGTCGATGCTGCATAGAGAGGGCAGCGATATTCCAAGAACGGAATGTCGCTGAGCAGCGCTCTCGGCGCCCCTTTGCCCTTGACAGCATAGCCCGCGCTGGGGCTCACTAGAACGGGCAGGCGGCGCGGCGCTTGGCTGCGGGTCAAGACGAGTGACACAGATGGAAACGAAGAAAACGCCCTCTGGAGCGGTGGTCGAGGCCATCGCCAATCGCTATGGTGAGCTTGCCCAGACGAGCTGCTGTCTTTCCTGCGGTGGGGCGGTGGGCTATGCCGAGCCCCAGCCGGGCGAGCACTGTCTGGACATGGGGAGTGGCAGGGGTCAGGACGTCTTTCGCATGGCCGAGGCGGTTGGTTCGACCGGCAAAGTGTATGGCCTGGACATCACCGAGGCGATGCTGGACAAGGGGCGTCGCACGGCGTCGAAGCTTGGCCTCGAGAACGTCGAGTTCGTGCGCTCCGAGCTCGAGCGCATCCCTCTGTCCGACAGCTCACTCAACTTGGTCATCTCGAACTGCACCATCAACCACGCCAATGACAAGCGCGCGGTGTGGTCCGAGATTCACCGAGTGCTCAAGCCAGGCGGCCGCTTCGTGGTCAGCGATATCTACGCGATTGAGCCGGTCCCCGAGGAGTACCGCAACGATCCCGAAGCGGTTGCGGAGTGTTGGGCTGGCGCAGAGCTGCGTGAGCTCTACCTGCAGACCCTCGACGAGGTCGGTTTCGTGCACGTCGAGGTCCTCGAAGAGAGCGCCCCATACGAGAAGGGCAAGATCCGGGTCGCCAGCTTCACCGTGGGTGGTTTCCGGGCTAGCTAGCGCAGAAGAGAGAACACAAGACCCTTTGTTTGCTGAGTAGATGGAGGAAGAAATGAAGAGCATCACCAAGAGCAAGACCGACGCCCCCAAAGCCGCCAAGCCCCAAAAGACCAGCACTCCTCGTCCTGTCGCCGCCAAGCCACAAGCCCAGTGCTGCGCCAAGACCTCGAAGAATGTCATGGGATGCCACGACTGAGCCGAGACAGTCCCTGCGCTCTCGCACCGCAGAGCAGCGGCGCACGTTCTGCACCGCCCGCCGGCATGATCATCCCAAGCGCCGCTTCAGTCCCTCGGCATCGACATCATTCGTTCGCTCGGGCACCGACCTCGCGCCGGCTGCAAATCCTCTGGATTGTCGAGAGGATGCGTGCACTATCCTCACCTTCGATTGGTTCGCCACTTGGGCAGCTCGACGACCCTGCTCGCGCATTCCGAGCAACGCGAGCATCCCTTTGCTCTGTCGGTGTGGGGTGTTGCGCACACCCCGAGAAAGGGCCGCCATTGGAACGCTCAGTCGGGAGGTGGAGCGGTGCGTGGGATGGCTGGCAGGCCACGCTCCCTCGTCGGTTTCTTGTATTCGCTGAGTTGACTGAGTTGACGCTTCAACACGACCCTCACTGAGATGACCGGCTTTGGTGGACGAAGGCGCTGTTCCCAGAGCTGCCACCCGAACGTCGAGAGAGAACCATGCTCGAGCCCTCAGCCCACAACATCATTGGCAAGGTTCATAACACCTCCAAGTACTTCGTCGTCAATTTGCTGAGCGGAAACGCCGACTGGTTGAGCGCGCAGGAGGCGGAAACGCTGCGCGAGGGGCGAGCCGACGAGGCAGGTGGCTTTGTCGAGCGCGGCTATCTGGTCGAACGCGAGGACGAAGAGCGGCGCTCTCGCGAAGCCTATCTGGACTTCCTGGATGATCGAGATCACGACGAGGTCCAGGTCTTCTTCGTCCCCTGGTACGGTTGCAACTTCGCCTGCGACTACTGCTATCAGCACCCCTACGGCTCAGCGCCGGAGCTCCCCTCGGAGGAGCTGCTCGACGCCTTCTTTGCCTACCTAGACGAGCAGCTCGCCGGGCGCCGCAAGTACCTCACCCTCTTTGGGGGCGAGCCGCTGCTGCCGGGAGAAGGGCACCGCAGGGTCATTCGGGGCTTCGTGCAGCGTGCAGCAACACGGCAGCTCGAGCTGGCCGTGGTGAGCAACGGCTACTTGCTCGAGGATTATCTCGATGAGCTCACGATCGCCAAAGTACGCGAGCTTCAAGTGACCCTAGACGGACCGCAAGCGGTGCACGACGCGCGTCGCCCTCTGGCTGGCGGAGGAGGAAGCTTCGAGCGCATCGTGGCGGGCGTTGACGCCGCTTTGAAGCGCGACCTTCCCGTCAACCTGCGTGTGGTCCTGGACCGCGAGAACCTCCCGTCGCTGCCTGCGCTCGCCCGCTTCGCCGTCGAGAGGGGTTGGACGGCATCCCCTCTCTTCAAGACGCAGCTTGGGCGCAACTACGAGCTGCATCACTGCCACGCGAAGCGGGAGCGGCTCTTCTCGCGGTTCGAGCTGTACGCGGCGCTCTTCGAGCTGCAGCAGCGCCATCCCGAGATTCTGGCCTTTCACCGTCCTGCGTATTCCATTTCTCGCTTTCTCTTCGACAATGACAGTCTACCGCCACCGCTCTTCGACTCCTGTTCGGGGTGCAAGACCGAGTGGGCCTTCGATCACAGCGGCCGCATCTTCTCTTGCACCGCGACGGTGGGAAAAGACGGAGAGGAGCTGGGGCGTTTCTGGCCGAGCGTCGAGCGCGATGAGGACGCGATCGCTGATTGGCAGGATCGCGACGTTTTGGCCATCGAGCAGTGCCGATCTTGCGCGCTGCGCTTGGCTTGTGGTGGTGGGTGTGCATCTTTGGCGCGCAACCGATGCGGCGAGCTGCATGCACCGGACTGCAGGCCGATTCGAGAGCTGTTGGAGCTGGGAATGGCGGCGTACGGGCCGCAGGAGGAGTCATGAGTCACGCGAACATTTTGACCATCGATGCCGATCGTTTCGAGGAAGTGGTGCTCAACGCGAGCAAGCCTGTGTTGCTCGACTTCTTTTCGACCGAATGCCCACCCTGCGAGGCGCTCGCCTCCAAGTTCGAGGCGTTGGCCGAGCTCTATGGTGAGCACGTGGTGTTTGTGAAGATGTATCGGCAAGGCAACAGAGAGCTCGCCACCCAGCTCGGCGTCAGCTCCTCGCCAAGCCTTCTGTTCTACCAGAACGGCAAGCAGGTGGGTGAGATGCTACGCGGCGCGATTCGCCGTGCCGACATCGAGAAGCAGCTCCACGCCCTGCTCCCGGCAGAGCTCGCCAAAGAGCTGGCGTCCAAGGCAGAACGCAAGCAGAGCCGCTGCGACGTGCTCATTCTTGGCGCCGGACCCGCTGGACTGACTGCGGGCATCTACCTCGCTCAGGCCCGCTTCAAGACCATCACCATCGACAAAGCGCTGCCTGGAGGCTACCTCTCTATCACGCACCAAGTCTCCAATTATCCTGGATTTTCGGAACCGCAGGCGGGCTTCATGTTGGCGCATGCGATGTCCGAGCAGTCTGCGCGTGCTGGAGTCGAGCACCGCTCAGCCGTGGATGTGACGCGGGTCGATCTGCGCAACAAAGAAGTGGAGCTCGACGGCATCGAGACCATCCGAGCCAAGAAGGTCATCATTGCGACCGGCACAACGCCTCGTCCTATCGGCGTCAAAGGCGAGAAGGAATACGCAGGGCGCGGCATCTCCTACTGCGCCACATGTGATGCGAAATACTACCAGGACAAGCACGTGGTGGTGATTGGCGGTGGCAACTCAGCGGTGGAGGAGTCTCTGTTCATCGCGAAGTTTGCGAGCAAAATCACGATGGTCCATCAGTTCGACAGCTTCCAAGCCAATAAGGTCGCGCAGGAGCAGGTCTTCGCCAATCCGAAGATCGAGATCCTCTTTGGTCACGAGCCGCGAGAGTTCGTGCAGGTGGGCAAGACCGTTGGGGCCGTGGAGGTCGAGCGTTTGGCCGATGGACACCGTTCCCGCATCGATTGTGACGGTGTGTTCATTTTTGCTGGCTTGCAAGCCAACCTCGAGCCCTTTGGCGACGCCCTGGAGCTCGACCAGTGGGGCTACGTGCGAGCGAGCGAGGACATGCGCACAAACATCCCAGACGTCTTTGTCGCGGGGGACGTGCGCAGCAAGTCTTTCCGTCAGATGACGACTGCCGTGGCGGATGGTACCATCGCCGCAATGGCCATCGGGCGAGAACTCGGTGCGTAGCCGCGGCCATCGGCGCGCATCGGCTGCGGAGGGGTGATGAGACGAGAAGTGACGGTACGCGAATTCGTTGCTGACCTGATGAAGCGAATCGAGGACGCGAAGACCATCGATTGCTGCAAGGAGGAGCTCAAGACCTTTGCGCAGCTCGCCCTCGAGAAGATGCCCGACGAGAAGCTCACTGTAGAATGGAAGGACTGAGGCTGGAGAACGAGGGCAGGTGATTGCAATCGAAAGCGAGCGAAGCGAGGCCCGAGTCAGCGTCTGTCACGGGCGCATCCGATGCGCACGCGCAGCGCTGCGAGGGTCTCGCGAGAGCGAGTGAATGCAATCGAAAGTGAGCGAAGGGCACGCACCCTCGCGCCAATCCGAAGGATTTGCGCCTGGCGCGAGGTCGGTGCCCGAGAGCGAACGAATCGAATGCCAGCGCTTGACAGAACGCGCCAGCGCTGAGAGCATGCCTTCGTTTTGTTCATGGAGGGGCGCCCATTCGTTCCTCCATACCGCGCTGCGTGATGCAGCCAGCCGAGCGCGTGGAGCGCAGCTCCGAATTGGAACGCGCAGCCCCGTTTTGCGGAAAGAGTCAGCCAGCTCGAGTGGACAGCACAGCCGGTGAAGAGGCTGGGTGTTGCTGCGCTCTCAGAACGAAAAATAAAGCGCCGACATGTTCAAAGCTTGGACCCGAGCCCGATTGGAAGCGCGTCTGCGTGCGTTGGCGAGCCGTGAGCCGCCGTCTGTGCTCCAAATGGGAGCCATGTGTTACTCACCTCGTCCCATTCCAACCCATGTGGACTACGTATGCAGCCATTGTGGGGCCAAGACCCTCTATGCTGTCGCGCCACCAACGTTACAGTACCTGCAAACCTGTCGAAGGATGCTGAAAGAGCTCAAAGCCTTGAAGGCCGAGCTCGACGAGAGGGAGCTCTGCGCAAGCTGCCGCCCTGACCAGCCTGCGGACCCACGGCTTTGGCTCGTGCTGCGAGATGGCGATGGGCGTGAGCTTCGCACAGGCGATATCGTCCCTAACGACCTACGGCTCTTGTCTGAGTTCCTGAGCGGTGAGTCCGTTCATCGAAACATGCATGATGCCGAGACGCCGCTGCGTGATCACGCAGCTCGTCTTCGCACTCTTTTGGGACTCGCGTCAGCGACCAGCAACAAGGAGTAGAGATGGATCGCAACGAGATTCTGCAGGGGCTTCTCGAGCGCATCGAGGACTGGCATGGGTGGCGTGCGCGGCAGGCAGCATTGTGGCTCAACGCGTATACCGAGTCGGAGGCGACAGCAGGGCTGGCGGCGCTTCGCGCACGACATGCGCAGTCCGAGGATCCCTTTTGGCAAGATGGAACGCATTGGAGCGCACCCTCGGCAGCAGCCCGCTGCCTGGCGATGGCCGAACAGCGCTTTGGCCTCGATGGCTTGTCCTTGCTGGAGCCGCTAGAGGCTCCCGAAGCTCTGCTCGATGCGCTCCAAGGGCTGCCCAAGCCCGGCTGGGGTTCCCTGCGCTATGGTCTAGGCGCGCTTCCCGCCCTCAGTATTCTGGCGAGATGCAAGGACTCGACCCTCACAGCGCGACACCTCGCCCACTGGGAATGCCGTAGCTGGCTGGAAAAGTACGAGCGCAGTCTTTTGCAGGAAGCGCAGCATCACGGCGGGGACTGTGTCATGTCCTCCCTGCGTCCCGACTGGGTTTCAACGGCCTTTCCGCTGCTGTTTCGTGAAGGGCTGGCTGGCGCGCTAACGCGGCGCGCGCTGGTTCGGGATGGGCGCGCCTTGCTGCTCGAGGTGGAGGACGAGGCGGTAGAATGGCCAGGACAGTGGCTGCTCTTTGGCGATGTCGACCACCTCGCTCAGCTCAACGCCCAGGGTGGCATGAGGGCAGGCCACGCCGCGATCAGCCAAGTCCTGAACAGCGCGCAGAGAGTTGTGGGTGATCGGGTCATTCGCTGGGGAGGCGACGAGTTCTTGATTGTTTTGGAGGAGGGCGATGGTGCTGCGATTGCTGCGGCGGTGTGTGAGGCCATCACTGAGGACAGCGCCCACTTCGTTGCCGGCTGTGCAGCCCATTCGGGCCTCGAGCAGGCGTGTGATTTTCAGCTGAGTGCGTCCCTGGGTGTGGTGAGCACCGAGAAACATGCGAGCACCGCGCTGATGCGGGTGCAGGCAGCAATGATGCGCGCCAAACGAGAGGCCCGCGGCAAGGCGGTGGTCCAGGCCTGAGCCAGAAGCGCCGGTCTTTTGGCTCAGCGCGAGACACAGAGTCCATAGCAGACCGGCTCGCAGCCATCCTGACAATCATCTGGCGGAAAGCAAAGGTTCTCGAGCTCACAGCGCTTGTCGCCGCAGTTCTCGTCACTCCAGCAAGTGCGCAGACACAACCGGCGTTGCGACGAGCAAGCGTCGCAGTCGTCGTCCAAGCAGGGGTCTACCTCGACGAGGTGGCAGCCCTCTCCGTCGAGGCAATCGGCGCTGCTGACACAGTCAGTCGGAGGGTAGCAGCCGGCTTCCTGCAGCGCCTGGAACTCGTATTCAGGACAGGTCGCAGGAGCCCACCAATGGCAGCCTGCGTATTCACAATCCCCCTTATCCTCCCAGTCCCGACAATCGCCGACCCGCTTCAACGCGAGATACGAGAGGCTGCCGGCGAGGTCATCAGGACAGGTGGGCTCGACGCGGGTGCTGCCAAGGTTGAGCATTTCGAAGTCCTGGCCCATGACGGAGAGCTGCGCGGTCTCCCCTTGGAAGAGCTCGACGCTGACGTTCATGGCGCCGGTGGAGCCATCGAAGAGCAGGCTATCGCTGAAAATGGTGCCTTCGCAGTCCTGATCGACGCGCGTGGGGCAGTGCTCAGCCTCCTGCCGAAGCACTCGCAGTGGCTGCATCATTGCTTCGTCTTCATCGAAGGCTCGTGTCCAAGGGCCACCACCCACATCGGCGACGGTGAGCAGAGAGGCGGGACCAGCCTCGGGGCTTCTGATGATCAGACCTCGCGAAGAGGCCTCGAAGCCAAGCCGTTCACGGTAGAGGATGATCGCATCGTCGCCAGGTCCCAGCGGGATACGCAAGCCGTCGGGGAAGCTGTAGAAGAGTGTGGAGCGCTGGTTGCCGTGTGAGAGCTCGAGTGCGTGAGCGTAGCGCTGACCAGAAGGAGCAGCACGAGTGGCTGCGGCATTGCTGATGATTGAAGCATCGAAGCTATAGTCTCTCAGCTCGCCGGAGACGGAAGGGAGCAGCGCGGTGTCGAGCTCGAGCTCGGCCTCTCGTTCGGGGGCCCCGCAATAGGGAGGAGCACAGACGGCGCGCTCCGCGGAGCAGGCGTTGCAGTCGGTGTTCCAGGAGGGGTCTATCACCCGTGGCTGACAACGCTCACCACTCTGGCATTGGGCGTCGCTCTCGCAGGGGGCGGCAGGAAAACAACCCGCCTGAGGAAGTACGCGAGGATCGGTGCGCTGTGCGCAGCCGGGGACGAGCCAAGTGCAGCCCATGGTGGCTTGGCAGCTCTCGACGTCGATGAGGGACGCACAATCGACGAGGGGGGGCCTGTCATCCATCTCTACGTCGAGCTCGGGGTCGAGCACATCGCTGTCGGTGGTGACGTCTGGAAGCTCCGTTTGCGAGAGTTCCTCGCTGAGCTCCCGCACGTGATCCTCGCAGGAGGCTGCAAAACACAAGCAAAGGGCGAATAGGGAGGCACTGGCAGCGCGCATGGCGAAGGCTCCAGGGAAGGGGATCAAAGAACGCTGGAGGGGCTCAGTCGGCGCAGGATGCGACGCCCTCTGGCACATAGCGCTCGGCCCAGTCGCTTGGTCGCGTGAAGCAGCTCCAGTCGGCATACCACTGGGTGCCGTCAGGCTGGGTCATGATGACGGGCTCACCTTCCCAACCGCAGATGACATCTGGGTCGGCACGACAGAAGGCGGGTGCCAAGGATTCCTCGTGACAATCGCGTTGCGCGTCGTAGGGGTAGGCGAGGAAGAGTTCGCAGCCTGCCGCCTCGCAGGTATCGACGTCTCGCATGATGCAGGGCAGGTCGCAGGGGAGCAGAGCCTCGGAGAGGTTTTCGCGCTGCCAGTCGGGGGGACTGTCGAAGCAGCCATCACCCCAGTACCAAGCAGCGCCGGTGGGGTCGTGCAAGCGCACCGGTGGGCCTCCCCAATCGCAGTCGATATCGACAGCAGGCGCGCAGAATGCAGGCGCGATGGGCTCTTCGAAGCAGCTCTCTTGGGCATCGAGCGGATAGAGCTTGGTGATCATGCAGCCATTGATGGGACAATCCTCGACACCGTGGGCAAAACAGTCGAGCTCTTGCGAGCAGGAGGGCAGGCCATCTGGTACTTCCTGGCGCTGCCAGCCTTCGGGGGTGGTGAAGCAGCTCCAATCGGCGTACCACTCAGAACCGTCGGGTTCGGTCATGATGATCGGATAGCCTTCCCAAGCGCAGAGGACATCGGGTTCTGCCCGGCAGAAAGCTGGGGCAAGCTCGTCGCCATGGCACAGTTCATCTCCCAGAGGATAGGCGTCGAAGAGCGAGCAGCCAGCGGCCTGGCACTGCTCCCGTGAGAGTGCGAGACAGTTGACAGGTGCCGTGTCCGACATCGTGTCTCGCGCGGCGACATCGTCTGTGAGCTCAACGAAGTCGTCGTGTTGATCCTCTGTACCCTGTTGCTCTTCGCTCAGCTCGGGAAGCTCGACGGCGCTATCGGTGCACGAGAAGGTGAACAGGGTCAGGGCGAGGATAACTGGGAAGTGCTTGTTTCGAGTGAGCTGGAAAGTGTGCATCGTTGTCTCCCAAAATGGGCTTTTCGAGCGAAACGCCCAAGGTCCACCAAGCACCAAGCAACGATGAGGCCAGATTCGGAACCGAAAGCGATGGTGCAGCGCTCATGCGCGTCAGCGCCAAGCTCGTCGCTTCGAGTGGCTGCGTCAAGCTGCGGAATCTGTGAGATCGGCAGAACACTGTCAGTTTTTTGAGGGCGACGCGCGCTCTCGATGGCGAACGAGGCGAGCAAAGGAGGCGGCTTCCAGCCAGCGCCGCCGTGCCAACAGCCTCAGGCTGGCTGGGGAGTCAGAACAAGAAACCTACCCCGAGTGCGCCGCGAAAGACGGGATAGGAAGGGTAGTAGGCCAAACCGAAGAGCTCGATCACGCCAAGCTCGAGCCCGACGCGAAACGACTCATCGAGGTAGAAGTTCATGCCCGCCCCCAGCTCCAAGTAGGTGTTGACCATGACAACGCCGTGCGTGAGCATGGTCTGCACCGAGGCGCCAATGCGTCCAAGCAAGTAGGGTTCGAGCTCCTGCTCGACCATGGCGACATAGACGATGGCGATGGCGATGCCCAAGCCTGCGATGGACTCGTCCGGCTCCAGACCGTAGTCTTCTTCATCGTCTTCATGGCCATCAGAGAATCCCATCATCGCCGTGAGCGAGCCATCGAAACTGTAGTTGACGTGCTCAGAAATCCAGCTCTTGAGGCCCAAGTCGACACCCGCCGTGACGAGTGGGGCACCAAGCAAGCCATGCACCAGAGCACCGAATCGAAACTCCGAATCGAGGGAGGTCGCTGAACGATACAGGAACTGCCCCCCAAGGAAGCGCATGGGCTCATCGTCGCCGAGCATCAGTGCCCCATGGACGGCGGCATCGATGGCCTGACCCTCAATCACGCGCCCCTTCTCGTCTTGCTTGGCCAGCCTGCGATGGCTCTCGCCTGCGCCGATGGTGGTGGGCGCCAGACAGGCGCTGCCCAACATGGTGAAAAGCAGCGTACCGCTCAAGGCAAGTAGGAGTGGAGGTCGGGGCGAACGGGTAGACTTCATCGAAGTACTCCAGCATCGAGTGCAAAGCCGAAAGGGATGCTCGGCAAGCGGCAAGAGGAGCCTGCCAGAAGGTATTCGACCGGGAGCTTCACAGCAAGAGCGGGTGTGCGTGATTGTGCTTCTCAAGAAACGGGCTACTCGGGAAGCTGCGCGCGTCGGATCTCAAAGACCCGAGAGATATCACTGCTGCGGTAGTCGCCGGGCTTGCGCTTCCTGCCGCCAACATAATTGATCACCTGCGCCAGCCCTTGGTCGCGGTCTTCCCAAGCGACGAAGATCAGGCTGTGTGTGCCCAGGGTCTTGGGCTTGTTGACGATGTAGAGCCAATCGCCTGGTTGAATGAGGCTGAGCTGGGCGTAGGGCCCTTCCTTTGGGCCTTGAA
>JAVFAO010000127.1:0-16093 GCA_034002465.1 Myxococcota bacterium | reverse complement strand
GACTCCGGCGCTGGGGGGCGCGCAGCTCGAGCTGCTCTTGGAGGCGCTGGGGGAGGTCTTGCCGCCAGGCCCGGTGCTCTTACCCGACGATTTGTAGACAGACCAGAGCTCTCGCTTTCTGGCTGCGGAGATTCTTCGGGAGCAGACCATCCGCTACACGGGCAAGGAGATTCCCTTTAGCGTGGCGATTGAGATCGAGCGTTTCGAGGAGGACTCCTCGGCTGATTTGCTGAGGATTGATGCGCTGATCCACGTTGAGCGCAGCAGTCAGAAGGGGATTGTCATTGGCAAGGGCGGTGCAAAGCTCAAGGAGATTGGCAGCGCGGCGCGGCAGGAGCTGGAGCGGATTTTTGGTCGACGGGTGTTCTTGCAGACCCATGTGCGGGTGCAGGAGGATTGGTCCAAGGATGCGAGGGCGTTGGACCGTTTCGGCTATCGGAAGCCTGGCAAGGAGTGAGCGTCGGGCGGGGTGCGAGCGACTGCAATTTCGGGGCGTCGACCTCGGTGGAAGGCGAGCCCTCGGAAACTGCGCTGATGGCGAGCAATGACGAGGCGCCGTTGGGATTCTGCGAGATTGGGGCGGACGGTGAGCGTTTGGCCGAGGCGCGAGAGGCGTCGCCGCCAGGCTGATTTGCTGCGTGAGCGCAGCATGTGGAGAGAGAGATGAGGCAATCGAGGAGGCGTCGTGAGCGCGACGCGAGGTCGCGGGTGTCGTTGCCGTTGGTGGCGATCGTCGGTCGGCCGAACGTCGGCAAGAGCCGCTTGTTCAACAGGCTCGCCGGTGAGGCGAAGGCGATCGTCAATGATTTTGCTGGGGTGACGCGTGATCGCAACTACGCGCGCTGCCGTCTGGACGGCCGCATGTTTCTGGCGGTGGACACGGGGGGATTCGAGCCCCTGAGCGAGGACCATTTGTTGGCGCAGATGCGGGAGCAAGCGCAGCTTGCAGTCGAAGAAGCGCAGGTGATCCTCTTCGTGGTGGACGTGCGCGTAGGCCGTACTCCTGATGATGAGCACATCGCTGCCATCCTGCGCCAATCGGGGAAGCGGGTGATGGTGGTTGCGAACAAGGTGGACGTGCCGGCGGTGCGCGCTGCCGCGGCGGAGTTCTATTCGTTGGGCTTCGAGGAGCTGTTTCCGGTCTCGGCTGAGCATGGTCTGGGCTTCGACGAGCTCTTCGAGGCGATGGCCGAGGATTTTCCGCCGGACGATGACGACGAGCTCGAGGAGGAGCAAGAGGAACTCGACGAGGCACAGGCGCAAGGCTTTGGCGAGGAGGACGAGCTGCTCGAGGGTGAGGAGGAAGCGGGGGAGGAGGTCATCGATCCGCACGCTTCGGGGGTGCCCGTTCGGGTTGCCGTGGTGGGTAAGCCCAATGGAGGCAAGAGCACACTCATCAACCGCTTGTTGGGCAGCGCTCGTTTGCTGACCGACAACAGCCCGGGGACCACGCGCGACAGCATCGACAGCGAGCTGCAGACGCCGGATGGTCGTCGCTATGTGTTGGTGGACACGGCGGGGATTCGGCGCAAACGTTCGATTTCGGCGCAGCTCGAGAAGTACGCAGCCATCAGGGCCATCCAATCCATCGAGGAAGCGGATGTGGTGCTCTTGGTCATCGATGTGAGCGAGGGTGTGAGCGACCAGGATTTGCGCATCGCTGCACTGGCGCAGGACCGGGGTCGGGCGATGGCGATCTTGCTGAACAAGTGGGACACCGTCGAGGAAAAGCACAGCGGGAGCTCGCCTGCGCTGATCAGCTCGGTCCGGGAGCGCTTCACCTTCTGTGAGGGAGTGCCAGTGATCACCATCAGCGCGCGTTCAGGGCAGCGGGTGCACAAGGTCTTGGAGCTGGTCGACAAGCTCTATGTGTCGGCGTCGTTCCGAGTGGGCACGGGGGAGCTCAACCGCGCCTTCGAGCAGTGGATGGCGGCGCATCCGCCGCCGCTTTTTGGAAATCGACCCGTCAAGCTCTACTATGTGCACCAGCATCGCGTTCGTCCGCCCACTTTCGTGATGCAGCTCAACCTTCCTCAAGGGGTCAATGAGAACTACCGCCGCTATCTGCGCAATCGGCTGCGCGAGAGCTTTGGCTTCGAGGGCAGCCCCATTCGTCTGTGGTTGAGGCGTCCGCCGGGGCGCAGTCGCCGCAGCAAGTCTTGATAGGGAGCGAAGCGAGGCTCGAGTCAGGGTCTGTCGCGTGCGCATCCGATGCGCACGCGCAGCGCTGCGAGAGTCTCGCGAGAGCGAGCGAAGTCTTGATAGCGAGCGAAGTCTTGATAGCGAGCGATAGCTTGATAGCGAGCGAAGTCTTGAATGCCGACGCCTTCTCGCTATACTGTAGTCGGCGTGTTACCTGCGCTGCGGGGCTTCCCCTGTGGTGACGAGTCTAGACCCGCTGATCGGTGCTGATACCAAGGAGAACGATGATGCGAAGGAGCAAATGCGCGTGGCTTTTTGGAGCGCTCGTGGCGCTCGTGATGGGCTGCGACGATAGCGCCACCCAGACCCAGGACACAGGGGACCAACAACCCGTCGATTTGACCGAGGTCACCGAGGTGGCCGATCAGGTGGTCGAGACCTCGTACCTGTCCGTGGTCAACCCCGCTGATGATGAGCCCCTCAAGATCTTCTACAACAGCGACTCGAACATCGTCGTCGGCTACTATTCATCCAGCCATGAGCCCCTCGCCGATGCACAGCTCGACTTCTCCATCGTCGAGTCCACCGAGAATTGCCACAACGCCTCTCCGGCCTGCGTGAAGCTCACCGCTTTGAGCGCGCCGACCGGTGAGGATGGGCTGGCGACCATGAGGGTGACCACTGGCGTCAAGGATGCCGACGCGCGCATTCGCATCAGCGTCACCAATCAGCCCGACATCCAGCCTGTCGACGTGGTCGTGCAAGCCCGCGCCAAGGAGAGCTACGATCTGACGGTGCAGTTCGAGTATGCCGGTTCGCGGACCTTTAGTGCCGTCAAGCCGATGCTCTTCGACACCGCCAACCAGGCCACCTGCGATGCCGTCTTTACACCTCCGCTCAAGGATCCCAACCTGCTGCCCACTGCGGCGAAGCAGAATCCCGACGCGAAGCGTAGCGCCCAGACGGGCAAGATCGACAACTCCGTCTTCTGGTCACTGCCCAACACCAAGTCCTACATTGCTTTTGCGTATGCGGTGACCGAGAGCGGCATGGTCCTGGTCTATGGCTGCGCCGACCAAGCCTCTGGTTCGGGTGACACCGTCACGGTCGTCCTGCAGGATGTGCCCATCACCATCTCCGGTACCTACGATCTGACCAGCAACTTCGACCTGCTCAGCGGTCTGCCTCGTCGCGCCAACCCCGAAGACAAGATGGAAGCCGGCGACTGGGTCGACACCATCATCAGCATCTTCGAGAAGCCCGGTGAGACCCTGTGGAAGCTGATTGGGCCTTACGTTTCCGAGCTCGTGGGCATGGAAATTCCCGCTGGTCTGGATAAGGTCGTCGGCGACATGATCGACTCTGCCATCGAAAACTACGCGCCAGACTGGGTCAACTATGGCTTTGCCATTGCTGGTGACATCGGTGAGTTCGCGACCAGCATGCAGCTCGTCGGCGAGTTCGTGTTCCAGAGCGAGCCCGACGCCACTGGCGTGCTCCCTGGCGAGCAGATCCACCGCTACACTGGCATTAGCCTGCGTTGGCGGCTTCCCTGCATCATGAATGGCACGGATCCGAGCCAGTGTGACAACAGCCGTATAACCATGACTTTCAATGACCTGCAGCGTCCCGACTTGGCCTTTGACGGCACCTTCACCGCCGCCGTCGTGCCTTGCTCCAACCCTGCCAAGAGCTGCCTCGAGATCCAGCGGCACGGACTCACCATTCCTTACGGTGAAATTCTCCTCGCCGTGGTCGAAGGCTGGGTCTTCCCGCAGTTCTTCGGTGCCGACGTCGACAGCCTCGAGAGCTTCGTCGAGCGCGTGCTGCTGCAGTACATTGTGGGCTGGTACAACGACGCCTACCCCGAGAAGGCAGTGGATCCCCTGGGCGGTTGTGCCTCCGTTGGCGCCATCCTGGGTAACCTCGCCGCCGACGATGGCATCGTCAACGACATCGTCACATCCGTTGGCGAATACGCCTGCGACGAAGGGAAGAACTACCTCATCAACGAGCTGATCCGCAAGAACGCCGAGAAGCTCACCCTCGACACCGTCGACAACCTGCAGCTTGCCACTGTTGGCGATTGTGAGATCAAGGACACCGATGGCAATCTGGTGTACGACAAGATCGGCGATGCTCTCAATGACAACACCCGCTGCAAGTGGGACATCCAGTTCAAGTGGGGCGAGACCGAGACCTCCCTCAACGGACTCTTCCATGCCGTTCGCGGTGGCGAGTGAGCCACGCAACGCAGCAGGCTGACAGCGTCGCCTGCTGCCCTCGAGGCCAGTGGGCGCTGCAGTACGGGCGTGATGAATCACGCCCGTACCACTTCAAGCGGGCCCCTGGTCAACACTGATTGACTGATGGATGCGCGCTGCTCGCAGTCATGGAGTAGTGCGCTGCTTCGCGTTGAGCTGATGCGGCTTGAATGGCCTGCTGGTGCCTGCTTGGGCTCGCGCTATTGTGGGGCGCTTGCTTGCGCTCGCGCTCGATGTGGGGCGCTTGCGCTCGCGCTCGCGCTCAATGTGGGGCGCTTGCTTGCGCTCGCGCTCGATGTGGGGCGCTGCCCCACACCCCGCCAAAGGGCTAGCCCTTTGGAATCCCTGTTCTTTGGCGAATGGACACGCATCAGCGCGCTTGCAGCGCGCTGATGGCACGGTCGTAGTCGGGCTCTTGGGCGATCTCGGGCACGAGCTGCGCGTCCACGACGACCCCCTTCTCATCAAGCACCAATACCGCGCGGGCAAATAGGCCCCGCAAGGGACCGTCCGCCATCGTCACCCCATACGCCTTGCCAAAACCCTCATCGCGGAACTGCGACAGGGTCAGCGCCTTGTCGATACCCTCCGCCGCGCAAGACCGAGACTGCGCAAAGGGAAGGTCGCGGCTCACCGTCAGCACCGCCGTGTTCTCGAGTGCCGCCGCCGCCTCGTTGAACCGACGCAGCGAGCTCAGACAGACCGGCGTGTCGAGGCTAGGGACGATGTTGAGCACCACACGCTTGCCCACAAAGTCCGCAAGCGTCGCATCGCTGAGATCGTTGCGGCTGAGCACGAACTCTGGTGCCTTGGTGCCGACAGTGGGAAGTTCGCCTACGAGTTGAACGGGAGTGCCTTTGAACTGCGTCTGGGCCATCGATTTCTCCTGTGGGGGTCAGCGCCCGAAGCACACATCAAAGCCGTGTCGGAAGCGCTGCGAGTAGCTCGCCCGAGCGAGCGAAATCCAGAAAGGTGGGTGGGATCATCCACGCACACCATGGTACGCGTGCCGCCTCGAGGTGGATCGGACGCTGCTGACAGGAAGCGCGTAACCCTGTTGGAAAGCTGCCCCCGGTGCTTGCACGAAAGGCCACGCATGGTGTATGAAAACGCGGTCTGCGTTCTGAGTGGGCGGCGGCCTTAGGGCTGTTCCCCTCGAGGGCTTGTTGGCGAGGGCAGCGAAGGGTTCGGGAACGAGCCCGTGTCGAGAGCGTAACGTGCGGAGGAGCTTAGTCTCCCCGTCGTTGCAGGAGGAGCGAGGTCTTGGAAACGCGGCAAAGCAGGATCCTGCGGGCACTTGCGGTCTTCGGGCTGCTCTTAGTGATGACGAGCTGCGATACAGTGGCTGAGATCAGCTTCAAAAATGAGCGTCTCAACTCGCTGACGGTGCTGGGATTCCGGCCCGACCGGTGTGAGCGCACAGGTGCGACGCTGTGCGAGCCTCCTGGCTGTGGTCGTCTGTATTTCGTCATGGAGACCGCTTCAGGGCCGGTGCTGCCCAACATGCAGCTCACAGACCTGGATGGTCGTTTGAATCCAGGCGTGAATTTTGGCGCGGAGGCGGGAGACTTTGTCTTCGAGAAGAACGTCCTGATCCAGCTTGGTGAAGACGGGGCAGACAAGGTCTGTGCGAGTGAAGCGGACTGCGCAGCAGGCTTTCGATGCCTCTCCCAAGAGACCTTGAGCACCTTGTTGCCTGCCGATTCGAAGATTCCTGGGGCAAGTTTGTGTGCCCAGCAGGCGTCGGTGACGGCTGCGCCCAAGTCGCTTCGCTTCGAGACGCAGGGTGTCGACCCGATGCCGGCCAATGAAAGCACCCAAGGCGCAAACAAGCGCGGTATGAGCGTCGTGCTCTCCATCGACAACTCGGGCAGCATCGTGGGTCAGCTCGAGGGGCAAGGGAACATCATCGCCGAGGCGGCGACCGACAGCTCGAAGCAGGGCCTGGCGGCGGCTGCAAACGTGCCGACCAACGCTGAGCGTCTGAGCCAGCTCGGAGCGCTGGAGTTTGCGCTCTTCGAGCTCGCCGGTACGGGCAATGGCGGCGTTCGGGATGTCTTCGCGCTGGATCCCAAGTTCAACACCAGCTTCATCACGAACCTCGAGTCGGTGCTCAAAGGCTTGAACAGTATCAATGCGACGCAGCGCGATCTGACCCCTGTCTGGGAGTCCCATCTGCTCGCGGCTCAGGCTTTCAAGGAGGCGGGTGCAAGCAACTTCTCGCGCCACGTCTTGGCGTTTCTGGACTCCTGGCCCGACGGCAGCCTGACCGACCGCACGGTGGATGGTGTGATCACGGCCTTGTCCGAGTCGACGGTGGACGCGACCGCGACAGTGGTGCACCTCGACAGCTTGAGTCCGACTCATCCTGACGCTTTGGCGCAGCGCACTGGTCCGTATTCTGACTATGCGAAGTTGGCCTGCGAGCGTCGGGGCTTCTACGTCTATGAACTGTACCCTGCGGCGCTGGATGCCCATATGCGACGTTTGGCCTTGTCGTTCGAGGCTGCCTGGAGTGTACAGCTCGAGGTGAGCGTCTTGGACTCGGTCTCTGGTCAGTATTCTTCATTGGGTGCATTGCCGGCTGGTTGGTATCGTCTGGCGTCGAGTATGAGTGTGAACATGGCGCAGAACCGGGTGCGGGCGGAGCTGGCGCTTCGTCCGTTGGGTCGATTCTCGGACGCGTCGGAGGATCAGCGCTTGCTGTTCGAGGTCAAGGCGCAGTGACGCCACGCCGCTCGTTGGTCGAGCATCGGAGGACGAGATGAGGTTAACGTTGGCGTTGACGCTGCTGCTTGCGAGCTGGGCTCCTGGTGTTGTTCTGGCTCAGGAGGCGCTGGCGCCGTCGGCATCGATGGCGACGGTGGATGCGGGGCCGAGCGAGGCAGAGATCCAGGAGACCTGGGGTGAGAAGCGTGTGATTCGGACGCTGCAGAAGCGGCTCTTTGCCAAGTTTGCGCGCTTGGAATTCACGGGTTTCTTGGGGATTGTGCCCAACGATCCCTTTGTGTTCTACATGCCCATTGGCTTGCGTGTGGATTACCACTTCAACGAGGCCTTTGCGTTGGAGTTTGCGTCTTCGTTTCTGGGCTGCTTCACAGGCGACGTGAGCGGGGACCAAGAGCGCGGGATTGAGCAGGGTTGTCTTCGCATCGCGAGCGATCTGAAGAACGAGCTCATCAGTGAGAAGGGTGAGCGCACGCGCATCAACACGATCACCTTGCTCGATCAGCAGGTGGCACGCTTTGGCTTGGCGGCGATGTGGTCGCCGTTTTTTGGCAAAGTGGCGGTCATGAACGACAGCCTTGTTCACTTCGACGTGAACCTGGTGGGTGGTGCTGGTCTGGTGGTGTTGGAGTCCATCAATCCGGACACGCTTCGCGATGTCGCTTTCGACTTCTCCTTCGAGGGCGTATTGGGGGCGGGGTTCAAGTTCTACTTCGGCGAGCGATATGGTATTCGCGCTGATTTTCGACAGTACATTTACCAGAAGCAGCGAGGCAGTGGAACGGCTTCTCCTTCGGAGATTTCGTTGGGCTTCAGTGTATTCACTAATTAAGTGGAATGCGCTGTCGAAGGCTGGTCCGCGAAGGGAGCGAGCGCGCAGCTGAGGGGCTGTGCAGGAGCGAATTCGAAATGAAAGCAATCGAAAGCGAGCGAAGGGCACGCATCCTCTCGACATTCCGAAGGAATTGCAGCTGTCGAGAGGTCGGTGTCCGAGAGCGAACGAATGCAATCGAAAGTGAGCGAAGGGCACGCATCCTCTCGACATTCCGAAGGAATAGCTGCTGTCGAGAGGTCGGTGCCCGAGAGCGAGCGAATGCAAGTCAAGGAAACCATCAGGTTGGGCGTGCCCGCGTGATGGGCGCGCTGCTCGGCGCGATGGCGGTCTTGGTGGTGTTGCTCTCGGTGCGTCCGGTGGCCGCGCAGAGCAGCGTGGATGCCGACCTGGCGCGGTATTGGTCGGGCAGTCGTGAGATGCCGGTGATCGCGGGCGAGAAGCTGTACTCGAAGGATGGCCGAATGGAGCTTGGCTTGTTCGGCGGAATCCTGCCCAACGATGATTTCTTCACGTACTACCCGGTTGGGGTGAATGTGGCGTACCACTTCGACTCGATCTGGGGGATTGAGCTCAAGGCGGCGTATGTGGACCTGAAGTCGGACTCGGCGCTGACGGCGTTTTTGGCCGACAATGGGGCGAACATTCGCAAGAATGTGGACCTGGGGGACACCCAGGTGGCGAGGGTGGATGTGGTGGGCTTGTTCTCGCCGCTGTACGGCAAGTGGTCGTTTCAGACCTACAAGATCAGCCACTTCGACTTCTTCTTCATGCTGGGTGTGGGTATGTTGGTGCTCAACGAGCCCGAGATCCCCAAGGGCCTCAAGGATCCTGCGCCCGACCCCGTCAGCCGAATCACGGCAGAGGGCTTAGTGGGTGCGGGCTTCCGCTTCTTTGCAACGGACTGGATGAGTCTGCGTCTGGATGCGCGCTGGTTCATGTACCAAGCCTTCGACGACTCGATTGCGGCGCCTGCCGATATCACGTTGGGCGTTAGTTTCTTGACCCCCGAGCTCTGAGCTTGGCGAAGAGGAGCAGAGCCATGTTGCACAGCAGGCAAGCAAAACAGGGGGCGGCGGTGAGCGAGCAGAGGGGACGACGGGGCGTCGGCGTGGGGCGTAAGAGTGGCGTGCTCGGCGCAGTGTTGGTGACGCTACTCTTGTGGAGCAGTGCTGCGTTTGCGCTGACCTTGGAAGATGTCAAGCGGATGGCGGCGGCGGGGTTGGACGACAACACGTTGATATCTATCATCGAGAAGTCGGGCGACAAATTTGTCATCGATGCGGCAGTCCAGGCTGAATTGGAGGCCGCAGGGGTGTCCGAACGCATCATCAAGGTGCTCAAGGCGACGAGCCCGGTCACCGATTCGGGACCGACGCCAGTGACGGGTCCGGATCCGGCTGGCCCTGAGCCTTTGCCGGCTGGGGTAGGCAACCTCGGAAAGGTGTTCTCTACGGCGGCGCGAATGGCGAAACAGCAGTTCGACGTCTCGGCGGGCGCGCAGAAGCGTATTGCCGAGCAGGCCGCAGCCCAACAGGAGAGCGCCAAGCTGCAAGCAGCCTATGCGCAGGTTGACAAGGTCTTGCGCGACTTCGACAGTCTCGACAAGTGGTCGGTCTTGGCGAGCTGCCACAACTTCCTGGTCGAGTACAAGCCGGCGCCCAACACCGATGAGTACTACCACGCGCACTACTGCAAGGGAGCCGCCTTCCACGCCTTGGGGCTGCATATGTTGGCGGCGCCCATCCTGCGTGAGGTGGTGATGTTCGGAGGCGAGCGTCCGAAGTTCGTGCAGGCTTTCGACGCCTTCGTGGAAAGCGCTGACGCGGTGGCCTTCAACCCGGCGACGCTCGCAGAGCTCGACCTGCTCTACATCGACGGGCAGAGTGCGGAGTTCCGCGATCGCTTCCGCTACTTCCTTGGGCGCTATTTCATGGATGTGGTGGGCGATTTCGAAAGGGCCGTGGCCCTCATCTCGCAAGTTCGGCCGGAGGCGGGGCTGCTCTACGTCAAGTCCTTGTATGCGCTTGGGGTTATGCAGGCTTCGCCTCGGCTCAATCTCTACCGCACGGCTGTCGAGAATTTCCAGCAAGCGATCATTGCTGCGGAGGGCCTCGAGAACAACGAAGGACGGGACCTCATCGAGCTCGGCTATTTGGCGCTGGCCCGAATCGCCTACGAAGCGATGAACTATGACGGAGCGCTCTACTACTACAACAAAGTCGCGCCGACGAGCCCTCGCTATCCGCAGGCGCTCTTCGAGGTGGCCTGGACTTACTTCCTCAAAGGCGACCACCGCAACGCGCTGGGCACGTTCCACTCCATCGCCTCGCCGTACTACGATGACCACTATTTTCCGGACCTCTGGGTCTTGGAGAGCACGGTCTATCTCAACCTCTGTCGCTACGAGGAGGCCAAGGCGGCGTTGCAGGTGTTCCGCGACATGTACCTCAGCGAGCTGCCTGCGCTCTCCGATTTCATCGAGCAGAACAAGGATCCTGTGGCGCTCTTCAGTGTGCTCGTTGGCTTGATGGAGCAGCGGGAGACGCAGACGAGCCTGGCCCCGCTCTTTGTCGAGGCGATGTTGGCGAACGTCGAGTTCTATCGCATGTTCAAGCTGGTGCAGCAGACAGACGCGGAGCTCGGGCAGGTCAAGGCGGTGGCCGAGGGCCTTGGTCCCTTTGGCGCGGAGCTGCTCAAGCAAGCAGAGAAGTACGCCGAGGCCAAGCGCTTCGAGGCGGGTCTCAAGGCGCAGAGCATCCTCAAGGAGCTCGAGAACGAGCTGCGTGAGTGGGACGTCCACAGCACTGAGGTCTCCATCGAGATCAAGATCGCCGAGAAGGATGTCGACCAGATCTGTTTGCGGCTCGCGGCGCAGGGCAAGCCTTGCACCCTGACCACCGAAGAAGAAACCGTGCTCTTCTTGGTCGCAGACGATTGGCAATTCTGGCCCTTCGAAAACGAGTACTGGGTGGACGAAGTGGGCAGCTACAAAAGCTATTTGGGCGACCGGTGCCGACAGTTCGAGGCGGCGGGGACTCCTTGAGCGAGATGGGTGACATGTCGGCAGGACTCCCTTGTGCTCATCTGCTCCTCGCTTTGCTGAGGAGATGCATAGTCGGCGGGTGTGAAAGGCCTCGCGCTCGGCGACGTTCTCGTTGTCGCGCAGAGCAACGCCGCAGTGGCCTTGGAGCTGCCGTCGCGCTCTCACCCATGATCCTGCATCCCAACCATTGATTCCAACCGCTACGCTGTGGAGCATCGCGGAATGAAAAAGCTACTTGCATTATGTGCTACGCTCGGTCTCTGCCTGCTGCTCGTTGATGGGGCAGCCTGGGCGCAGGGCAAGAAGGACAAGAAGGGCGAGGACCTCGGCAAAACCGATGTCGAGTCGGCGCTGAAGGCGGCTGCGGGCAAGGCTGGAGACATCTCCGAACGCAGCGAAGAGGAGAAGGCGAAGGCCGAGGAGGAGCGCAAGAAGGCCCTCGAGGGTCTGGCGAGTACCCCTGCGACCCAGGAGTCGGCGGTGGTCTCCGATGTCGATCCGGCCCGGGTCGATGAGCTGCTCGCCGAGGTCGAGTCCAAGAACAACGCGCTGGTCACGGAGTTCGAGCAACTGCTCGCCAAGAACCCCACGAACGCCAATGCGCCAGAGTGGATGTTCCGCATTGCGGAATACAAGTGGGAGATCGCCAGCTACCGTAACTTGCGAGACATGCGCGAGTGGAACAAGCAGCTCGAAGCGATGGAAGCAGCCGATGTGCCCGCCGAGGACTGGCCGCCCGCCCCCTCTCCCGACTACGGCCCATCTATCGAATATTACAAGAAGATCGTGGCGAGCTACGCCAGCTATGAGCGACTCGATGAGGTGCTCTTCAAGCTGGGTGATGGCTTGATCCGCGCAGGTCAGGCCAAGGAAGGTGTGGGTTACCTCCACCGCCTTACCCAGGCCTACAAGGATTCTCAGTACTTGGACTTGGTCTACCTGGCGCTGGGCGAGTACTACTTCGAGAATCGTAACATCGGCACCGCGCAGGCATCGTACGAGAAGATCGTGCAGGAGTATCCCAACAGCCGCGTCTTCAACTTTGCGCAGTACAAGCTTGCCTGGACCTACATGAACATGGGCGATGAGGAAGCCTTCGCCGAGGCCATCGAGATCTTCAAGCGGGTGGTCGAGCACCTCGACGCGCGCTACTCTCAGTACGCCGATGCCGATGGAGTCATTGACGAGAACAAGCTGCCTGTGGGTGAGGTCTCCTTCCGAAACCAAGCCATCAACGACATGATCATGGGCTACGCCGAGCTCGAGAATGGCTGGGTGCTGGCCAAGGACTACTTCGTCACCAAGCTCCCCAAGGACAAGCTGCGCCAGAAAATGGAGATGTTCGCCGAGCTGATGGGGGAGCGGGGTCAGTTCATGACGAGGGTCGACATCTATCGCTGGCTAATTGGCGAGGATGTGGGGCATTCGAGAATTCCGGAATACGCGGAGCGGATCATCGACTCGCACTTCAACGAGAACGACAAGGGTGCCATCGAGAAGGTGACGCGTGAGTTCATCGAGTACTTCGAGCCCAACGGCAAGTGGGCGTTGGTCAACGTAGGCAACGCGCAGGCTTTCGAGCAGGCCCACCGCTTCGCCGAAGACAAGCTCTACAGTCTGGCCGCGAGCTACCTGATGGACGCGACCAGGGCACTGGACGAGGGCAAGCTCGAGGACGCTGATGCAGCCTTTGCCCAAGCACGCGCTGACCATATCGTCTTCTTGCGTCGCTATCCCGACAGCAAGTACGCCTACGACCTCAACTTCTACTACGCCTACATCCTTGACGAAAACTCCGACCGCCGCCTCTCCGCGCTGCGCTCCACCCTTGGCAAGAAGCCAGAGGAGTTCCGGGAGCGTGCCAAGGCAGAGGTGCTGCCTGACCTCAAGGCGGCCGCCGAGCAGTATCAGAAGGTCATCGCCATGCGCGAGCGGGTCACTGAGGAGCAGGAAGACCACACCCGTGTCTCTGCCAACCGGCAGGTCTTCGTGTATGCCAATATCCTCGCCAGCGTCGATCCCGACTGGTCTCTGGAAGCCTCCGGCAGCACGCGTAACTTCCGTGCCGAGGCCAAGGACTCCGAGGTGCGTGAGGCCGAACCCCTCAGCGAGCAAGAGCTCGACTTCGTCAAGTCTGCCGAGCAATACGCCAAGCTCTTCCCCGTTCACGAGGATACCCCCGGCTTCCTCTGGCGTTCAGCCGAGATCTACCGCTCACGCTACCACTACAACGAAGCTGCCCAGCGCTTCGACGACCTGGTCAGCAACTTCCCTCAACACGAGTACGCAGGGCAGGCCGTGGGCTCCATGTTTGCCCTCTACAACAAGGCCGAGAACTGGCCGAAGATCGAGTACTGGGCCGAGTGGCTGATCAATCAGGGTAACTTCAAGGTGTATTCGAAGACGGAGCTCGAGGACGCTATCGCCTACTCTATCGCCGAGCAGTCGAACGACCTCTACGAGGCCAAGGAGTTCCGCGCTTCCGCAACCAAGCTCTACACCCTCAAGTCTCGTTTCCCGCAGCGCGAGGAGCTCGTCGCGCCGGCCATCCTGGGCGCCGCCAACATCTTCCGTGATGGTAAGGCCGTGGCCGAGGCCATCGAGAAGTACGAGGAGTTCCGTTCTACCTACGCCATGCGAATCGAGGCCCCTTACGCCACCTACGAGGCCGCCTTGCTCTACAGCTTGAAGAGCGACTTCGAACGCTCTGCCGAGCTCTTCGAGGCCATCCCCGACGAGCTCGCGCGTCTGGATGCGACGCCCAAGCCCGAGGCCAAGCCGAAGGGCGCGAAGAAAGGCGCCAAGAAAGAGGACAAGGAAGAGAAGGCCGAGGTCGCAGATGGCGCGGTGGACTACGCCAGCATCAACAACACCAACAAATTCGTGGCCCTCTACAACGCCGTACAGATTCGTGAGGGGCTCCAGCAATGGGAGCTCGCCATCAACGATGCGCGGCGCTACCTCGAGCTCAACACCAGCGGTGAGGGCGACATCTACATGCGCGGAGAGGACTACGTGCGGGCGCCCAGCGACCCCAGCGGCCTGAGCTTGGTGGTCAACCGTGAGGGTACGGTCTACCACTTGGCGGAAATCTTCCTCAATGCCGAGCGGGTCGATGAGGCGGTCAGTCAGTATCGTCAGTACCTCGACGCTTATCCTGGCAACCGTCCTGTGCGGATCAAGGCTCACCTCGAGATTGCCAAGTCCTATCTGAATGCGCGAAAGGGAGGCTGGGAACGAGATTTCGGCAAGGAGATGGCCGCCATCGACAAGCTCCTCGCCGCGATGACCCCGGATGAGAGCAGCCAGCTCTCTGCCCTCATTGCCGAGGTTCGCTTCTTCAAGGGCGAGCAGAAGTTTGGCGAGTACCTCGAGGTCAAGCTCGACTTCCCGGTTCGCGTGTTGCGTGAGCGTATCAAGACCAAGAAGACCTTGCGCGAGGAAGCCGACGTGTTTTACCGCTCGGTCATCGAAACCAAGGTCGCCAATTGGTCTGCTGCCGCTGCAACCCGCATCGGTGAGATGGCGCTGGACTTCCGTGACGGCTTCAAGAACCTCCCCATCCCCGATGAGGTCAAGGGCGACCCCGACCAGGAAGATGAATACATGTTCTGGATCGAGGAAGAGCTGATTGTTCCCGCAGAGGAAGCGGCGCGCAACGGCTTCACCTACGCGGTCTCGCTGGCACATCAGCTCGAGGTCTACAACACCTGGAGCCGGAAGGGTGCGCGTCGACTTGCCGAGCTCTCACCCGACGCCTACCCCGTCCTCAGTGAGGTGGAGGCAACCACCAATTGGAGCCTGATTCAGCCCACCCTGCAGCCTGTCATGAGCAGTCTCCAACGAGGGCCCAAGGAGCCTTCGGCTCCCGCTGCAAGCGGCGATCAAAAACCCAACCCCGAAGCCGCAACGCCGCCCGCAGCTGGCGACGCACAGCCCACCCCCGAAGCCCCTACGGCGCAATAAAGGAGTCGACAGATGCAAAGACTTCGTGTCGCCTCAGCCCTGTTCGTCGCATTTCTCCTCGCTGGCAGCACGCTCGCCTGTGGACCGGCCAAGGTCGAGCCCGTCATCGATCCAGTGATCGAGAAGCCCGTCGATCCTGTCATGTCGAAGTCCGCTGAGGAGTGGTTCCTGGAAGGTGTGAACCTCCTCGGCGAAGCCCCACCCAAGTACGCCGAAGCTCAGCAGCGCTTCAGCAACGCCCTCACTCGCGATCCCAACTACCGCGACGCGCTCGTCAACCTCGCCTTCTGCCACGTGCAACTCGGCGATTTCGAAGAGGGTGTGAAGCAATACCGCGCCGCTCTCCAAGCCTCCCCTGACGACCCATCGCTGCTGCTCAGCTTCGCGCAGGTGCTGCTGCTCAGTGGCAACGCCTCCGAGGCGCTCGAGCAATTCCGACGGGTCCTTGGTCTCAACCCCGAGTCCCTCGATGCCTACTACGGCATGGCGCGTTGTTTCTTCGCCAAGGGAGAGCTGCCCGCGGCCGAGCAGATGGCCAAGGAAGTGCTGACCCGTGATGCGGAGAACGTGCCCGCTCTCAACTTCCTCGGCGTGCTCTATCAGCAACAGGGCCGCGACGCCCTAGCTCAGTACATCTTCGAGCGAGCGCACACCGCCGCGCCCACCAACGTCGAGGTGCTCAACAACCTCGGCTTGCTCGCCCTCAAGCGAGAACAGATCGCCACGGCAGTAGTGCATTTCCGCGCCGCCATCGAGAACGTACCCCAGTTCCTCGAGCCACGCCTCAACCTCGGGGCCATTTACCTCGATTACCTCGACTACAACGCGGCGCTCGAGCAGTTCACGGTGGCCTATGAGCTCGCGCCCCAGAACCAGCTCGCTCACCTTGGACTCGCCTCGAGTTTGCTGGGTACCGGTGATTTCGAAAAGGCCGCCGAAGTCTATGAGAGCTACGCGGCGGCCTATCCCGAGCATGAGGTCGCCCCGGCGCGCCTGTCCATCCTCTACGAGCGGCAACTGGGCGACGCCGCCAAGGCCTGCACCTGGTATACCAAGCTGGCGACTTTCCGCCCCAATGACGCCAACGTCGTGGCCACCCGTGACTTCTTGTGCACC
>JAVFAO010000126.1:0-16182 GCA_034002465.1 Myxococcota bacterium | reverse complement strand
CGATCTTGGGCCTGTGGACGATGCGTGAGTCGGGCTATATCACCGAGCACGACGTCACGGTATCGTCTCGGGTTGCGCACATTCTCTGCGGTGGCAAGGTGGACGCCGACACGGTGGTGAGCGAGCAGTACTTGCTGGATCTGGAGCGCGAAGCTTTCCTCAGCCTCCTCGGTGAGCCAAAGACCCAAGCGCGTATCCAGCATATGCTGAGCACAGGGAAACCCTTGCGCAACTGACGGGAGCGCGCCCAGCGACGGGCTACGCCTTCGAAGTTCGCATTTTTTACGGATAGATACGCAACTCGGCAAGCTCTCTGCCGCAGCGAAAGACAAGGAGCGAGGACATGAAAGAAGCCGTCATCGTAGCGGCGTGCCGCACGGCTGTGGGCAAGGCGCCACGAGGGGCCCTCAAGGACGTTCGGCCCGAGACCATGGGATGTGCGGTGCTGGGCGAGCTCATGCAACGCGCCCCAGGGCTCGACCCGAATCAGATTGATGACGTGATCATCGGCACCAGTTTTCCTGAGGCGGTGCAAGGCCTCAATCTGGCGCGGGTTCTGGTGATGGCCATGGGCTGGCCGGATCGGGTGCCAGGGGTGACGGTGAACCGCTTTTGCGCGTCTGGATTGCAAGCCATCGCACAGGGTGCAGAGCGAATCATGTGCGGTGCAGCAGAGGTGATCGTGGCGGGTGGGGTCGAGAGCATGAGCCAGATCCCCATGGGTGGCAACATGCTCTATCCACATCCCGCGTTGGTGGAGCGGCGACCAGGAGCCTATGCCTCGATGGGGCTGACCGCGGAAAACGTGGCCGAGCGCTATGGCATCTCGCGCCAGGAGCAGGACGCCTTTGGCGCACGCAGCCAGCAGCGCGCAGCAGCCGCGCTGTCAGCGGGCAAGTTCAAGTCGCAGATCGTGCCCATCGAGGTCAGCCGACAAGTACCCAAGGAAACAGGCGGCTTCGAGGTGGTCAAGGCCATCTTTGACACGGATGAGGGCGTGCGCGCGGGCACCACGGTGGAGAGCATCGCTGGGCTCAAGCCTGCTTTCAAGCCGAAGGGCAGCGTCACTGTCGGCAATGCATCTCAGACCTCCGACGGGGCCTCTGCGGTCGTGCTGATGAGCCGAGAGAAGGCCGACGAGCTCGGTCTCAAGCCCCTTGTCCGATACCTGGGTTATGCCGTCGAAGGGTGCGATCCCGAATACATGGGTGTAGGGCCGGTCTTCGCCATTCCCAAAGTGCTACGCAGCACCGGGCTCGAGCTTTCCCAAATAGACCTCATCGAACTCAACGAGGCTTTCGCGGCGCAGTCCATCTACTGTATTCGTGAGCTCGGCCTTGACGAAGAGAAAACCAATCCCAACGGGGGGGCCATCGCCCTTGGACACCCGCTCGGCTGCACCGGCGCCAAGCTGACCACGCAGCTCATCTACGAGCTGAGTGCTCGCGAAGCTCGCTATGGCATGGTCTCCATGTGCGTGGGCTTCGGCATGGGCGCTGCGGCGATCTTCGAGCGCATTGCCTGACTTCGTTGCTGACCTTTGGTGAGAACTCGCAGCCATGGATGGCGAAGAGTCTTGCAAACCCGGAGGGTTGCGAGCAGGATGCGAGCAACAACTACGCCACGAATGGCGCGCAGTATTTGACAACAGCAATGGCGCAGTGAAAGAGTCGAAGCCAGGAGCCGAAGACTCGATTTCGTATTCACAGTAGCACCTGGGCTGCCATGCCTAGACGAGCAGAGGGAGAGCGAAATGGCCGATGACAAGAGTCTAGTGGGTGGGGCATTCCTCATCACCGAGAGCACCCCCGAGCAGGTCTTCTGCCCTGAAGATCTCAGCGAAGAGCACCGCATGATCAGGGACGCTGCCCGGGATTTCGTCAGCAAAAGGGTCGCCCCGCAGATCGAGGCGCTCGAGCTGCTCGACCCCGAGCGGATGATGGCGCTCTTCAAAGAGGCGGGAGAGCTCGGCTTGCTCAGCACCGACGTGCCTGAAGCGTATGGCGGCATGGGCTTGGACAAGGTCAGCTCCACCGTCGTCGCCGAGGCCATGTCAGGCTCGGGCTCCTTCTCGGTGGTCTATGCCGCGCACACCGGCATCGGAACCCTGCCCATCGTCTACTACGGCACTGAAGAGCAAAAGGCGAAGTACCTCCCCAAGCTCGCCTCGGGTGAGTGGTGCGCCGCCTACTGCCTCACTGAAGCCGACGCAGGCTCGGACGCGCTCAACGCACGTACCACTGCTCGCCTCTCCGAGGACGGAAGGTCCTACATCATCAACGGCGAAAAGATCTTCATCAGCAATGCAGGCTGGGCATCCTCGTTCATCGTCTATGCCAAGGTCGACGGCGAACACTTCACGGGGTTCATTGTCGAAAAGGACTATCCAGGGGTCTCGACGGGCAAGGAAGAAAAGAAGATGGGCGTCAAGGGCTCATCCACCCGCCCAGTGATCTTCGAAGACGCCGTGGTGCCTGTCGAGAACGTGCTGCACACCATCGGCAAGGGACATCAGATCGCCTTCAACGTGCTCAACATTGGTCGCTGGAAGCTGGGTGCTGTCAGCTCCGGTGGCTGCAAAGCGTGCGTCCAGGAGGCCGTCGCCTACGCCAACAAGCGTATTCAATTTGGTCAACCCATTAGCTCCTTTGGCATGATCCAAACGAAGCTCGCCGACATGACCATTCGCGCCTATGTCAATGAAAGCGTCATGTATCGTCTGGCCGGCATCTTCGACGCGCGCATGAAGGGCCTCGACAAGACCGATGGCGTCGCCCACGCCAAAGCGATTGAAGAGTACGCAGCGGAGTGCTCCATCTCCAAAGTCTACGGCTCGGAATCTGCCGACTTCTGCGTCGATCAGCTGGTTCAGATCCACGGAGGCTATGGTTTCATCGCCGAGTACACCGCCGAGCGCCTCTACCGCGACGCCCGCATCAACCGCATCTGGGAAGGGACCAACGAGATCAACCGGATGCTCGTGCCTGGCACCCTGATGCGCCGCGCCATGCAAGGCCGCCTCGACCTGCTCAACGCCGCTCAAGCCGTCGCCGGCGAGCTGATGAGCTACTCACCCCTCTCGGTTCAGCTTCCCGACACTCCTCTCGCCATGCAGCAACACATGCTCAGCATGAGCAAGAAGCTCACCCTCATGATCGCTGGCGTCGCGGTACAGAAGTTCGGCTTCGAGCTGAGCAAAGAGCAGGAGGTGCTGGCCGCCCTCGCCGATATGTGTATCGAGGTCTTCGCGATGGAGAGCGCGTTGCTCAGAACCCTCAAACTCATCGAGAAGCGAGGCGAGGAGAAGTGCGCCGGACAGCTCGATGCGATGCGCTGCTACGTCGACGACTGTATTCCAAAGATGGAGAGATGGGCCAAGACCGTGGCCACCTACTGCGAGCGCGGTGACATGCTGAGAACGCAGCTCGCGGGCATCAAGAAGTTCATGCGCTATCAGCCCATCGACAGCATTGCCGCAAAACGTCGGCTCGCGAAGCTGGTCTGTGAGCGCGAGAACTACCCCTTCTGAGCCCAGCCTCCAGCAACTGGGGTTCATCGCCCCACGCTTGTTCAGTTGCTCGCCGAAGAGCGCGCGAAGGTACCTGCGCTCAGCGCTTGAGCACCAAGAGCTGGACATTCATCCTGGCGAATACCCAGGCAAACACACTCTGCCCCACATTCTGCTCTTTACAGGCGTTGACAAGGCCGAAAGGGGGCTGCTAACGTCCGGGCGTCGCGCTGACGCCCACGGCGCGACGTGTTCGTCGACACATGAAGGTGGCAGGAGCGCTCGTGAAATACGGTACCAGCATCCGTGTTCGACACTTCGTCGGTCGCTTGGAGAAAGGCGAAGAGGTCATCGAGAGTTTACGTAAGCTCTGTTTCAGAGAAAGGATTCGCGCCGCTGCATTCAAGGGCTTGGGTATTCTCAGCTCCGCTGAATTGCAGGAATTCGTCCCCTCGATGCAGAAGTACGTCAGCCGCTTCTGCGCTGACACGATGTTCGAGTTGGTGTCCCTCTCGGGCAACATCTCGACCCTCGGAAACGAAGTCATCATCAACGCCTCTGCAGTGATGAGCTACACGCTCTTCAATCAACAGCACATCGTCGCTGGACACTTGCTCACGGCCAAGGCGCACGTGGTCGAGTTCGCCATCGTCTCCTTCGATGACGTGGTCCTCGAACGAACCTACGATCCCTCCACCGGCCTGCCCCTCTGGAATCGCATCGCAACCTCCGAGCTCGCCGAGTTCGCCATGCCCGAGCCCACACCGAGCCCAAGCTCCGACTCGATGGCGGTGCTCGCCCCAGACACCAGCACACCTGCCGATGCCATTGAGCGCATCTCCGTGCCCGTGGACACGCTCGAAGCCTCGGGCGTACACCTCGCCACCCCCAAGCGCGAACCCATGGTCATCAGGCGACGCGGCTCCAAGTCGCGCGAGGACGGCAGCATCGATGGCACCCCCAGTGAGTTGCTGCCCATCGTCGACAGCGAGCTCTCCACACCTTCGCCAGCCAATCCCCCACCGGCTCTGTCCTCTCCTGGCACCGCCAAGCCAGCCCCCGCTGCGCCCTCCATCGCCACAGCACCAGCTCCTGCGACAGAGAGCAGCACCAAGAGCGCTGCGCCCAACGTTGCTGCGGCTGAGCCTAGCGAATGGCAACATGCCGTGCGCACCGTCAAGACCGCCGAGGCCAAAGCCCGCGTGAAGCTCCCTTCCTCCACGCCACGCCCCATCGCAGCCGTGGAGCCAGACGAGGAGGAGGATGAATTCGAGCTCCTCGAAGGGGACTGGCTCGAACATCCAACCCTGGGGGAATGCAAGGTCAGCCGGGTCGAAGACGACGACTGGGCCTTCATCAAGGTGGGCAACAAGATCCGAAAGCTCGCCCTCAAGGCCTTCGAAATCGTCCCTATCGAGGGCGAGCACCGCCGCTACAAGCTGGTCAAGCGACGTGATGGCTAGGCAACGGTGGTTCCAGGAATGAGGGACGACTCGGGCTCTGCCCCACGCCCCGGCAATGGGCCGCGCGCCTGGAAAGCCCCCTCATGGTCTGAATACTGGGTTCTCCTCCGAGCACAGACCACTCGTCACTGATGCGCAGGAGACAGAATACACCCTCGCTTTCCGTCCTGCCATGTCGTCGCGACACCGCATCGGGAGTGACACCGAGGAACACCCAATGGCCGAAGCGAGCAACACTACACGAGAGGAGGATGGTTTGAGCGCTCTCGAAGGGAGGAAGGTTCTTCTGCTCGTCAGTGGCGGCATTGCCGCATACAAAGCTCCCCTCATCGTCCGCGCGCTGCAGGCCGAAGGAGCCCTGGTGCGCTGCGCCTTGACCCAGAACGCGACCCAGTTCGTCACCCCCCTGGTCCTCGAGACGCTCACCCAGTCTCCCGTTGCGACCGACATGTTTGGAACGGGCACCCGCATCGAGCACCTCGAGCTCGCCCGATGGGCAGAGCTCGTCTTGGTGGCACCTGCGACGGCCCATCTGATTGCTCGCCTCGCCCATGGTTTGGCAGACGACCTGGTCAGCACCTTGATGCTCGCGGTGAAGGCTCCAGTGGTGCTCGCGCCAGCCATGAACTGCGACATGTACGAGCACCAAGCCACGCAGCATAACCTGAGCATCCTCAAGGGATTCGGCTACACCATCGTGGACCCCGACGAAGGAGAGCTGGCCTGTCGCGTCAAGGGAAAGGGGCGCATGCCGGACCCCGAAGAGCTGCTCGAAGCCCTACGCTCGCGCCTGCAGCCACCTGTTCTGGAAGGCAAAACCGTGCTGGTTTCCGCTGGTGCCAGTCGAGAATTCCTTGACCCCGTCCGCTTCCTGTCCAACCCATCGAGCGGGAAGATGGGCGTGGCCCTGGCCAAGGCCGCCGCACAGGCCGGAGCACAGGTCACCCTCTTTGGGGGGGTAGGGGTCCAAGCTTTGCCCGGCGTCGAATTCGTGCCCTTCGAAGGCGTCGAGCAGCTGCGGGCCTCGCTCTTCTCCCGCCTCGATGAAGCCGACTGGCTTTGGATGGCGGCGGCCCTCGGAGACTGGCAGCCCGCGCAGCTCTTGGCGAGCAAGCGCAAGAAGCGCTTTCTCGAAGGACAGGAGGATCGCTGGAGTATCGAGCTGCGCCCTACGCCCGATCTGCTGCGCCTCGCCTGTGAGCGTCGCAGGGAAGCGGACCTACAAAGGCTGCACATCGTCGGTTTCGCAGCCGAGACCCACGAGCTCGAAAACAACGCCCGAGAGAAGCTCGCCCGCAAGGGCTGTGATGTGATCTTGGCCAACTGGGTCCGCAGCGCAGAGGGAGACAGCTTTGGTGCGGATGAGACCTGCCTGCATGCCTACGTGCAAGAGGGCTTGCTGAAGCGCTATGGCCCCGCAAGCAAAGACGCGCTCGCCCAAGCGTTGATTGCTGATTTCGCAGAACAGGCGCAACACGGCTGGCCCCCACGTGCTATGATGTGACGACGTTGAGGCCACCCCAGCATGTGGATGGCCACCCGAGGGGAGCATGAACGACAAGCATGAGCCCACAGCCCCTGAGCTCGAGCTGGCTTCACTCTTTCGCCAAGAGCTCTTGGAGCTGAGTCGCGGGATCAGAGCCCACTACGTTCGCCAAGCAAGCCTGGGCGCCGACGGCGTTGTGCCCACACCAGACGGCTGGCGCGAGGCTGCACCCGAGCCGCCCAAAGCCGCTGAAAGGTCCAGCGCTCGCGCCCAGGTCTCGAGCCAGACAACATCGCGCCCGAGCGCTCGGAAAAGCAGAGCAGACGCCCAACAGCCAAGCACAGGGGCTGCCGCCAAGCCAGCGTCGACGCTGAGCGCTTTTCAACAGTTGGCGCAAACCGAGCGATCGGCGGGCCTGCCAGATGCCCCAGCCTCCCTCGAACTCCTGCGAAGCCAATTGGATGGCTGCACGCGCTGCAAGCTGCACTTGAAACGCAATCACATCGTCTTCGGAGAGGGAGCAGAGAACGCCGAGCTGATCTTCGTCGGCGAAGGACCTGGGGCGGATGAGGACGCCAGCGGTCGGCCTTTCGTCGGTGCTGCCGGCCAACTCATGGACAGGATCATCGGCGCGATGGGCCTGAACCGTGAGCGCATCTTCATCGGCAACGTGGTCAAGTGCCGGCCCCCCGGCAACAGAGATCCCGAGCCCGACGAGATTTCCACCTGTCGCCCCTTCTTGCTTCAACAAATCGCCTACATCCGCCCCAAACTCATCGTCACCTGGGGGCGAGTGGCAAGCCACGCCCTGCTCGGTGTGCGCACGCCCATCACCCACATGCGTGGCAAGTGGCAGAGCCTCTACGGCATCGACCTGATGCCGACGCTGCATCCGTCGTATCTGCTGCGTCAGCCCGAAGCCAAGAAGCTGGTCTGGCAGGACATGCAGGCCGTCTTGGCGCGCCTCGGACTCCCTGTCCCCGAGCGCAAGAGACGCGAAAGCTAGAATGCGCCACCGACCCGCGTACGTTTGCATCGCCTAGCCGACTGCGGATAAGCTGAGGGAGGCTTCTGCAGGCTCGAAGAGGCAGATGGGAGTTGAGCATGTTCTTGTCGATCGGACGCTTGGCCTGTTTCCCCAACTTCTTGGTATTCGTTCGCTCTCGCGAGACCCTCGCAGCGCTGCGCAGGCGCATCGGATGCGCCCGCGACAGACGCTGGCTCGTGCCTCGCTTCGCTCACTTCTTGATTGGGCGCTTGGCCTGTTCCCGCAACTTCATTCGTATTGTGGCCCTATCCCTCGTTCTGGCGGGATGCACCTCAGAGGCGCCGGTGATCGTCGATTTCGCGCTACTCAGCGATACCCGAAACACGGCTGGCCCCTATGAGTTCAGCGCTGTGGTGCGCGATGATGGGGCTGTCGAAGAGGTGTTGATCTACTATCGGCTGCGTTCCGACCCCTCCTTCGCGGTCTTGGAGATGCGTCAGGAGCGTGACACCCTCTATCGGGCGTCCCTGCCAGGTCTACCGCTCGATACCGCCGTCTCCTACTTCGTCGAGGCGCGAGACAACGACGGCAACAGCAGCCGAGCGCCAGCGCAAGGCGTTTGGACCTTCCGCGTGGGACAGCCGCCTGAGCATCCGTCTCCGCCTATGGACGACGTCGACGACAGCTCGGATCTGGAGCAGGACGCGACGGAGGATGAGCTCGAGCTCGAGCAGGATTGAAGGTGTCAGCCATGCGCTCGAATCTGCGCGAACATGTGCTCGAACGCCCTGTTGCGCTCATCGCTGCTGTCTTGCTCTGTGTCGTGTTGGTCTCTGGGGCCCATGCTCAAGACGAGGGAGACGCGCTGACTGAGCGCTACGTCGATTTCATCTGGCTCGAAGGACAGAATGTCTGGAAGGACCAGTTTCGCGTCAAACTCTCCCCCGAACGCCCCCAGGTCGACCAGACGGCCAACATCAGCGTCCGCATCAGACGAACTCGAAACGGAAAGGGCCAAGCCGACGTGCAGCCTCTCAAGGCGCTTGCACGGATCGGCAGGGAGAGCGGACCGAGCCAGGAGCTGCTCATCGAGAACCCTGGCGCCTCCTTCACCTTCCAGCATCGCTTCCAACGGCCAGGCACCTACCTCGTCAGCGTCGTGACCTACTACGGTGAGAATGAGACCTACACCGTTGGTCTACGTTTCGACGTCGCAGCTGCGCCTGTCGCGCTCCCGGCCGACTAGCGACGGGTGATTCTGGCGCTCGCCAGGGCTCAGCCGTGCTGCTCGGCTCGGATTGCCGCCACGAGTTCAGCTTGTGGCTGGAGCTTCTCTGTTGGCCACTGCGGCCTCAGGCCTAGGCGCGCGGCAAAGTCTCGTGCGATGGCGCTTCGGTACTGCGCGATGACATCGTCGGGCTGTCCACCAAGAAGGCTGCTCACCGAGCAGACACCCCGCTCGATGATTCCGCAGGGCACGATGTGCGAGAAGTCCTCGAGCTTGGTCGTCACGTTGAGCGCGAATCCATGCATCGACACCCCTTGGGCCACACGCACGCCAATGGCCCCAATTTTTTTGTCCATTGGGCGCTTGGCCTGTTCCCCCAAGTCCATGTCGATTGGGCGCATGGCCTGTTCCCCCAAGTTCTCCTGCGCGCACCAGACGCCTGGATACTGCGGGTCGACGTGGGCTTCGATGCCACGACGTGCAAGCACCGCGACCAAGCACGACTCAATGAGACTCACGAAGGGGCGGACCTCGAGCGCATGACGCGAGAGCAGAATGATGGGGTAGCCGACGAGCTGACCGGGCCCATGGTAGGTAATGTCTCCACCACGATCGCTGTGATAGAGCGCGTAGCCGCGTGAACTCAGCTCGGCAGCAGAGAGCTTGAGGTTGTGCCAGGTACCGCGACGACCAACGGTGTACGTGGGGCTATGCTCGAGCAGCAGCAGCGTGTCGTTGCGCCGCCCTTGAGCGACCTCTTGGTGTACCTGGCGCTGCAGCGCCCAAGCCTCTGCATAGTCAGCTTTCCCATCAATTTCGAATACATCTAGACAGTTGTCGTCCACGGGTTTCCCTCCCAAACGCTGCTTTTATCGCCTTTTCGGTCCGTTGTGTAGTGCAATGGGTGCTCGCGGTGCTCGCGGCGTGGGTCGGGAGCTCGGGCGCCGGGCCGCACTTCGGTCCCTTCGCAGCTTCTCAGGAGGCCCCCGCCAAAGCAGCTCCTGCGCACCGACGCGCTGAGATGGACGAGCGGGTGACGGCGAGGAGCTCAACAGCTCGGAGCCCCTCCTCGTCGGCCTGAGCCCCCCGTTGCAGCGCGCCTCGTTTTCTGCTAGGTGTCGGTCGGCCTGTGCTGAGGTGAGCGATGCACCTGCAAGCACACGAAGGGTTGTCCCGCAATTGCCCCTCTCGATGTATTCCTAAGGGGGCTCGTTTTCATTCAGTCGTTGCTTGCGCAGGGCGCGACAACGGAGGGGAGCGTGGCGCGTACACGACGCAGCCTTCAACACAAGATCACCATGCGACGCGTAGCAGAGCTTGACGCGGAGCGCAGCGATGCTGTGTCGGAAGAGAGCGCTCCGCATTCCGCCGTGCGACGTGTCCGACGTCGATTCGATAGCGCCGAGGACACACTGCCATACGGGGCCCACGAGCAGCGACTGGAGAGTGCGGCTCTTTCTACCTCGAGCGAAGAGGCACTATCGAAGCACGAAGAGTGGGGCGAAGAAAGTGCAGCCGAAACACGCACCGCTCCAAGGCCGCAGGAAGAGCTCGCGGTTGCCGCTGTTGACGCTCCTCGTGATGGCGACACGCACGGCTCACACTCCACCGAAGACAGTCCTGAGGAAAAGAAGGCCGACCCTCGACGACCTCAGCTCTTTGTCGCCCTCACCACCGTCTCTCCCGAAACAGTGGATGATGAGCTTGGCGAATCCAACGCTGCTGTGCTTCCCCGGCTGCTCCCTCCTCCAAGCAACGACGAACAACTTGGGGGAACAGGCCAAGCGTCCAATCGACAAGAAGTTCAGCTCTCAAAGCGCCCGAGCACCGCGGCAATCCCCAAAGTGCCCGCACAATTGCCCCTCGAAGCAGGCGAAGCACCGACTGAAAGCAAGACCAAACCCGCGCACGGCCTTCTCCCTGCCGCCCACGCCCGAGAAGCGGCCGACGCTGCGCCGAAGTCGGACAGCAGGCGAGGCTTGCGATTGTCGGAGAGCCCGCGTCCGTCGAAGATTCGCATCGAACTCGCCCCTAGTCCACAGAGCGCCGAGCAAGAGGATATCGACGCGCAGCTTCCTCCGCAGGCACTGCGTGAAGAGCTGCTGCTTGCTCGCAACGCAGCCACGCAAGCTGAGCTGAGCACCCGCTCGATCCTCGAAGAGGTCCGCGCCATCAGTGCGCGGCAGAACAATTACGAGCGCAAGTATGTGCTCAATTCAGTGTTCGCCTACATCATTTTCTGTGCGCTGATCTTTGCGGGACTCTACTTCGTTTTTGAGCTTCGGTCGGCCAAAAATGCCGCCGACACAGACTACTACGAGGCAGAATTCGAGCGTATCACCCAGAGGCTAGGGATCGCTGAAGCTGAGCTCGAGCGCTACCGCAGAGCGAGTCACCACGCCTTCGACATCTATCAGCTCATCGAGCAGGCGCGCTACGACGAAGCACTGCTGCGCTATGTCGAGGTCCAAGACCAGCTCATCAATCCGGCTGAGACAGCCATGCTCGAGGCCCGCATCGACACCTTGAAGTGGAAGATGGCTGAGGATGCCTACCGCAGCGGCTTGAGCTTCTTCAACAACGGCGAGTACGAAAAGGCACGCGATGCCTTTTTCCTCAGTGTCTCTCACCAAGCGGAAACACCGTATTCACATCTGCTCAGCTACCATCTCGGCACCTGCCTCTATGAGCTCGGCGATTTCGAAGGTGCTCGAAATTACTTGAAAATTGCACTCGCCGCGCGGCTGCCCAGCGACTTGGATGCTGAGGCCCGATACCTCTTTGCCGTTTCGACCGAAAAGGTGGGCTCACTGGACGAAGCCTTCGAGCTCTACGAGAGTTTTCTCAAGCGCAATCGCTTTCACAAGCACGCCGACGATGTCAATCGGCGTCTTGGCAAGCTCGAGAGAAGTCGAAATCGACGCGACACCCCCACGCCCTGAGACGGTGCTGATGCCGCGCGCCCGCCCTCGGGTCGCTGTTTCTTGTGGCGCTTCCCCGCACCCCACCAAGCAGCTAGCCCTTTGCGGGCCATATCAGGCGGTGCCCGCAGAGGCGGTGCCAGACTGTGCAGGGAGGGTGATACGAAAGAGCGTACCCTCTCCCACGCGACTGGCCACCAAAATCTGACCACCGTGCTCCTCGATGATCTGCGCAGTGAGCGCTAGCCCCAGCCCAGTCCCAGTGCTCTTCGTGCTGTAGAAGGGCTCGAAGATGTGTTCGAGGTCGTTCGCAGAAATGCCAACACCGCTGTCCCCGACCTCGATCACCACCGCCTCGGAGTCAGCTCGGCTCAACACGCGGAGGCAACCTCCCCCTTTCATGGCCTCGAGGGCATTACGAAACAGGTTCAAGAACGCACGCCGAAGCTGCTGTTCATCTCCAATCAATGGCGGCAGGTTGGTACAGAGGCTGAGTTCGAGCGCCACCTCATGTCTGGCAATCTCCTCCTGCATGAACGAGAGCAGCGCCCGGAGCGAGGTATTGATATCCATTGGCACCGGCTTCGAGACAGGGAGACGCGCATAGCTGAGATACTCCTCGGTGATACTGGTCATGCGCTCGATCTCAGCGCTGATCGCAGCCAGTGATGCCTTCACCGAGGCGTCCTCGAGCATGCCACCGCTGTCGAGGGACTCCTCCAGCAACTCCATGTTGAGGCCCAATGAACTGAGGGGATTGCGCAGCTCATGCGTCACCTGGCTGGTCATTCTTCCGACTGCGGCCAGACGTTCTTTTTTGATCAGCTCTGCTTGGGTCCGCTCTTGGATGGTGCGCAGCGCGAGCAGCTCATCGTAGGCCTGCTGCAGCGCCTCGTGTTGCTCGCGCAGGGCGTGCTCTCGTTCTTCTATCTGCTCACTCATCCTGTTGAACTCGACCACCAATTCTCCGATCTCATCAGCGCGTTTGGCCATCGCCAAACGCTCCGAATAGCGCCCAAGTCCCACCGAGCGCACGGCCTCACGCAAGCGAACCAGCGGTCTCAGCGTCAGATGGACGAGCAGCAGAATCCCTGCCGAGAGCAACATCGCGGCGACGCTCAAGGTGACCATCGCCACCATCGTCTCACGCTCCAACGCGCGCATTCTTGTCGTTGAGTCACTGATCTGCGCCCGGGCGCGCCGAGTCAAAGAGTGCGCAGCGCGCCGAAGCTCGCCAAGCCGCGTCAGCCGCTCATGCTGCTCAATGCGAAGCGCAGCTGCGTCGTCGCTCTCAATCAACTGCCTAAGATGCTCACCGCTCTGCTCGAAGTCGTCGATGGTAGCAGCATGGACGCGAATGCTATCAGCAGCGTCAGCGAGAAAGGTTGCATCTGCTTCACCAGGCTGGAAGCTGTCGCAATTACTGATGAACTCCTGGGCGCGAGCAAACTTGGCCGCCCCTCGAAGCAGAGACGGGTGCATGATGCTGCGAAACTGGGCGACGCGACGTAGGACCTCCTGCTCCCGCTCCTCGAGCACCGCATCGTAGCTGTTGAGCTCACTGTGGGCCTCGGAGAGGGTGAGAGACAAGGGCACCAAACAGTGGTGAATCAGAAGTGTCTCTGTCTTGAGCCGCTCGAACTGCAGCAAAGAGAACGCGAGAACCGCCACGAACGACAGGAACACGCCGAGGAACGCGAGGTAGACTTTGGTCGAGACGCTGATGCGATGCACAACTCAACCCAGTTGACGACGCCGCAGCGCTCCGCTCACATCAGCTCAGCGCTCTTCCTCGTCCGATTCGGCAAGCAAACGACTTGCCTCGCGCATGCACAGCGCCAAGACCTCGCGCATGGAGTGAAACTCGTCTGACGCCGCCTCATCGAGCTGCACCAAGCCGTCCTCGATGGGCTCGGTGCGAACATTGGCGTAGAGTTTGTCGACTTGCGCATCGAGCACCGCAAAACGATCGAGCCAACGGCTGGCATGATCACGCAAAACCCAAGAAAGCTGTACCTCGCTCGCCCCACCAGCGCCAGATGGATTCGAAGGCTCAGAGAGACGTCGCTCCGACTCGGCCAGTCGTTGGTGCGCCTCGTCAAGCTGTGCTTCGAGGTCGCGGAGACGTTCGTTGCTTTCGTCGGCATTCTCGCGGAGCAGGTCGAGCTTGGCCAACAAGCGCTCGCGCTCGATATTGAGCGCTGCAATGTTCTCCGCCAACTCCGTGGTCGCTTGAGACTCTGCCTTGGCCTCGGCGAGCGCATCTCGCAGCTCATCCAACTCGGTCCGCAAGCGCGTGAGCTTGGCGCTCTCTGTTTCCGCCCGCTCCCGATACTCATCAGAACGCTCGCGCTCGGCATCGAGGCGCGCTCGCAGCTCGTCGGCGCGAGAGCGCTCGCCGTCCACGGCCTGCTGCAACTGCTCGGCCCGCGCGCGCTCGCGCTCCCGCTCCTCTTCGAGCTGCTCGGCGCGGCTGCGTTCGGCTTGGAGTGCCTGCTGCAACTCCGCCGTTTCGGCACTCAGCGCCTCTGCGCGCTGAGCCACACTGTCGAAATCTCGCCCCGCTGAGCGCCGCTTGAGCTCATCAAGATCGTCGAGCGCGGTATCGAGCCGAGTCTGCAGCTTCGAACCGCGGCGCCGCTCCTGCTCGAGAGAGGCTTCCAACTCTTCGGCTCGCTCTCGGACCTTGGTCAACTCCTCCGACGAGACCGACTGCTCGAGCGCTTCTCTTGCACGCTCCTGCAACCCGGCGTTCTCTTCCTTCAAACGCTCGAGTTGAGCGCTCAGCTCTTCGTTCTGTTGGCTGAGCTCCTCAATACTCGACAACTGACGGTCTATCTCGCTTTGCCGACGCTTCCGATCATCAAGCTCAATGTTGGCCTGATCGAGTTCTTGTTCGAGTCGCGTCGCCCGTCGCCCGACCCGCTCCAGCTCACGCTGTTGCCGCTCCAGGGCCTGCTCATGCTCCTCGATGAGCGCCCGCAGTCGGACGAGCTCCTCGTGATCAGGCTGCTCTCGTCCATCCCCCTGCTCGAGCCCATCCTCTTCCTCGGGGCGCAACGCAACGACGCTGTCAGCCTCCTCTTGCTCGGAACGTGCTCGCCGCTCGAGATCCTCGACTTGCGCCAAGACGGCTTGACGCTCAGAGACAGAGACCACCGCAGTCTGACGCAAGCGACGCGCCTCAGCTTGCTCGAGCTCAGAGGCTTGCCCGTCAGCCAAAAGCGGCGGCAGTGGAGTCTGGCCACCTGGAGCATACACTCCCGTCGGCAAGTCCTTGCCAAGACCAGGCAGTTCATCTTCTTGTCGACTGGGCGCTTGGCCTGCTCCCCCCACTTCTTGTCGATTGGGCGCTTGGCCTGATCCCTCAAGTCCTTGATGCAAAGCGGAGGCAACGGACTCGAGCGAGGCGTCTGCCTTCCCAGGGGCATCGTCCTCATCGCTATCCAACCAATGGGGAGACGCGTCGGATGGCGCGAAGTCATCCTCTTCGGCTGCTCTGCGTTCCCAATCGGCTGCGGCCTCTGCCTGCGCGAGGGGAGGCCAGCTCTTCCGCTCCTGAGCCCTTTCGGCCTCGACGCGATCATCTTCGAAACGCTCGCCTGGGAGAGATGGCTCCCTTCGAAAGCCATCACTCGCATCCGAATCGCGAGCCCCTCGTCCATCGAAGGGACGCGGAGCACGTGAAGGCATCGCTGTTCGAGAAGGAGCTGCCGGCTGCCAGCCCGGACGAGCACCAGGACGCGGCGGGGCTACGTGGCGAGCTCCAGTTCGAGCAGAAGGATCGGTTCCAGGTCGCGCAAACGGAGCTCTCGGCGCTCTAGGGTTCTGACGCCCAGAGAAACGCGGGTTGTTGGGCGCGCTGCTCAGCTCTCGCTCTGAAGACGCATCGCGCCAGTCCCGTGCAGAGCGCGATTCCTCGTCCGGTGCGCCATCACGTCCATGCAGGTCCCGCGGCGCACTCGACTCGCGGCCATAGTCCCGCGGCGCACTCGACTCGCGACCATAGTCCCGCGGCGCACTCGACTCGCGAACAAAGGCCTGTGGTGAGCTGGAGTCTGCGCCAAAGTCACGAGGAGCGCTCGACTCGCGCGCAAAGTCCTGCGGCGCGCTCGACTCTCTGACAAAATCGGAGGGCAGCTCATCCTGTTGTTGATGATACGAGCGAGCCTGCTCCGGAATGGCCTCGAGGAGCTCGGAATTGGCTTCCTCTACGAGGTCTTCATCGAGAAGCTGCAGCTCATCCTCGGCGTTGACCGAAGCATCGAAAGCAACGGGAGGAGGAAAGCCGCCCTGACCCGGAGGGGGAGGGAAGCCGGCTTGACCCGGAGGGGGAGGAAAGCCGCCCTGACCCGGAGGGGGAGGAAAGCCGCCCTGACCCGGAGGGGGAGGAAAACCACCCTGGCCCGGAGGGGGAGGAAAACCACCCTGGCCCGGAGGGGGAGGAAAGCCATCCTGGCCCGGAGGGGGAGGAAAACCACCCTGGCCCGGAGGAGGAGGAAAACCACCCTGACCCGGGGGGGGAGGGAAAGCGCCTGGAACTGAGCGAGCAGCGCCCTGACCCGGAGGGGGAGGAAAACCACCCTGG
>JAVFAO010000125.1:0-16215 GCA_034002465.1 Myxococcota bacterium | reverse complement strand
CACGGTGGCCTGCCCAAGCCAAGACAAAGCTCCGGCCGAAGGCTACTCCTCGACGCGCAGCCAGCAGGTCACCGGCGCTCGACGTGTTGACGAGGACAGCATCGCCCGTCAGCTCGAGCAACAGGCCCAGGCCGAGCACGAGAACTCTGGCCCCGTGCAGCCGCTCTGCGATCGAAGCTGGTCGGCGAGCGAGGCCGGAGCCCTGAGCTTGCCGAAGACCGTGACGCTGCAGACCGGCACCAAGGCAGCCTCGTCGTCCTGGCGCTGGCTCAACCTCTGGGCCTCGTGGTGCGCGCCCTGTGTTGCCGAGATGCCCCATCTGGCGAGCTGGGCGGCAGAGCAGCGCAGCGCAGGCCACCCTGTGGAGCTGGTCTTTCTGAGCCTCGACGACGACCAGCGGCAGCTCGATGCCTACATGAAGGGCGCTGGCGCGAAGCTGGACGGGACCTTTCTGTGGGCCAACGACGAGCCGGCGCGGTTGCCGCTTCTGGCGGCGCTGGGCGTCGAAGATCCGCCCACGTTGCCGCTGCACGCGCTGCTCGACCCTTCCGGCAAGCTGCGCTGTGTACGCGTGGGCGAGATTGAGCTCGAGCAGCTCGCCGAGGCGAGCCGCATCATCAGCGGACCCTAGGGTGTTGCTGGGGCGCTGCCCCAGACCCCGCCAAAGGGCTGTGCCCTTTGGAATCCCATTGCCTTGGTCTGTAGGCAGACCGCGCCTCCCCGCGAGCTTGAATCCCGTGTTCGGCTCGGCTACGCTCTGTCCCGACTCGGCTCGAGTGTGCCCTGACGCGATGGGGATCTGCTTCCAGAGGGACCATGAACGAAGAACGCACAGCCGCGCTCCAAGAAAAAGTGTCGCGCTTGGATTTCCATGAACCTGAGCGCGAGTTTCTGCTCGAGCAGCTCTCTCGCATCGAGCCGAAACACGGCTTTCGCGGACTGCTCTTCCAGGGCAGTGACGAAAACGTCCGAAAACACTTGGGCAGCGCAGCCGCCGAGCGCTTCAAGGATTTCATGTCCGGCTTCGAGCCGCCCAAACGCTTTGCGATGGGCAGCGCCCAGACCTTTTTCCTCATGAACGCTTGCGCTGCCTCGCTGTGGAGTCCCTGGGGACGCTACGCCGACGGGGCCTTCGCCGATGTTCGCGCCTGGGTTCAGGAGGTTTCAGAGAACCCCATCATGCAGCTCCTGCGCACCGGCTTCGAGCGCAACCTCGCCGAGCTCTTCCTCTTGGAGGCCGAAGCAGTGCAGCGCCTCACGAATTTCGGTGAGATTCGGGCGCAGGCCGTCTCCTCACACGAGGTCCAGCTCCGCCTCGAGGACAACTACGCAGCCCTCTTCGCGCCCGTCATCGCTGGCGCCGCCGCGGGCGTGCTCGAGCTCGCTCAGGTCAAGGGAGAGGTGCATCAGGAACTCGATCCAGACCTCGACGAAGCGCTGGTTTCGATCCGTTGGTAAGCTTTCCAGCAGCCCCACGCGAACCCTGGAGCGTCGGATGCTGAGCACTCGTATCGGGCTCGACGCGCAGCACCTCGACGGCCTGAGAATTGCCCCAGCGTCGCCCCAAGTGCCCTGGCCAGCCCCAGCCTGCGCTCCGCGCTGGCCCTCGGCTCCGCAGTTTCGTTTCATTCGTTCGCTCTCGCGAGACCCTCGCAGCGCTGCTCAGGCGCATCGGATGCGCCCGCGACAGACGCTGACTCGTGCCTCGCTTCGCTCACTGGTTGGCATTCGTTCGCTCTCGCGAGACCCTCGCTCCGGGTACCGACCTCGATGACTTCTTGTTGATTGGGCGCTTGGCCTGGCTTACCCAAGTTGTGAGGGTGGAGTACCCTTCGCTCGCTTTCGATTGCCCTCGGAGACCACCATGCGCCACCCAAGCCGTCAGCCCGCGCCGAGCCGTATCCTGCCGGACACACCCTCACTGCCCCAGCGGCGTTCACAGTGCCGCTGGTGCAAGCGCTCAGTCCTCGCCCTGCTCTGCGTCGCTGCCTTGCTCGCCTGCGACGAGCAGAACGAAGCGCCTGCACCCCTGCGCTACTGTGACTCAGGTGCCGAGGTCTTCAGCGAGACCTGTGTCCATCGCCTCGAGCTCGCGCTCAGCAGCGAGGCCTGGAGCGCCTTGAGCCTGCCCGAGCGCCCGGAGGTGCACGCACGCCTCGATTTCGACGAACATCACTTCGCCGACGTGGGTCTGCGCCTCAAAGGCGCCGGCTCCTACGACACCATGGAGGGCAAGCCTGCCTTCAAGGTCGACCTCAACCAGTGGCTGCGCGGGACCAAGCTCGACGGCCTGAAAGCCTTTCGGCTACACAACGGCAAGTCCTGGGACCCCACCCTGAGCCACGAGTACCTGGCCTACGCCCTCGCCCGCGATGCCGGTCTGCTCGCACCTCGGGTGGGCTTCGCCTTCGTCACGGTCAACGGCATCCCCTTTGGCTTGTATACGCTTGTGGAGAAACACGACGACGTGATGCTGGCCCAAAGCGACCCTGCACGCGCAGCAGGCGGCAGCATCCTCGAGGCGGAGGGGAGCTTCTACGACCTTGGGGTGGGGGCGCTCGATGAGCAGCCAGAGCTGCTGCTGAGCGCATCCATCGAGGAAGGTCCAATGCCCCCGGACCCAGCCCTGCTCGCCGCGCTCCTCGAGCTCGACAGAATACTTGCTGGGACGCCATCGGAGGACGCCGCCGAGCAGCTCTTCGCCCTCGTCCCGCGCGAGCGCTTCTTGAGCTATCTGGCCTGGGAGGCGGTCGCGCAGCACCGAGATGGCTACCGCATGGGCGCCAACTGGCGTCTCTTCGTCGACGGCGAAACGCAGCAAGTGGAGTGGGTGGCCACCGGCGCAGACAGCACCTGGGCGGGCGGCCTGGGCGCAACCGACGCCTTCTGTGGGATGTCATCTCCCGAAGCCTTTCGGAGCGCTTTTCGCTTCTGCATGGAGCTCGGCTCTTGCCGCAAGGGCTACGCAGAGCGCGTCCTCGCCTTGGCCGAGCGCGTCGAGACGCTGGAGCTGTCGCAGCGCTTCGAGGCGCTGACGGCGCTGCTGCAGCCGTTCATCGCAGCAGACCCACGCTTCCCCTTCACGCGGGAAGAGCTCGAATTTGCCCGGACCATGACCGCCGAGGCCTTGGGTCCTCAGCTCGCGGCCATGCGCAGCGCGGTGCTGCAGCAGTACCCGGAGCTTGGGCGTTGAAGGGCTTCGCCGTTGGTAGCTCTGCGCCTTTCTGCTTCGGCGAGAAGAGTTGATGAACGCCGTCGAGGCGGAGTAGTACGCCGGGCTCAGGCGTGACCAGACGAAGGGAAAGCGCCACCCGTCAGTCCAGGGTCCAAACGAGTATTCGGATGGTCATCAAGCTGCAAGCCCGCGGCGCGGTCGATCTCTGTCTGTGCACGAGTTCCACGAGGGGGAGTGGCGTCGTCACCCGTTTTGGACCTCGTAGAAGGCCCGTGCGACCGGATCGGTGACCCGCGACAACTCCAGCAGGTGCGAGAACGAGAGCTCTCTGCGCAGCCTCAGCATCCAAGCCTCGTCCTGCCACGGCAGCGGCTCGTTGGCGGTGTTCAATGACGGGAGAGATTCGGCAGACGGCGTCTGCCAAATCTCGGAAGCCAATGCTGGGAACGCTTCGCCAGACAGCGTCTGGCGAATCCCAAGGCTCGGCCAGGTGAGCGCCACCTTCCTGTAGTTCCTGAGATTTCGCGCAGAGAGTCCAGACACCCCGCGAGTCTTGAACGCCTCGCCCAGCGCATCGATGACCCCCTCGCCGTAGGCCTGCCAAGCGAGGTGCAGCACAGCGCTGCCAGCCTTGTCGCGGTAAAGCAGGCCTGCGTGCAGATTCCCACTGGGGGTTCTACACAGAAGCGCGGCCACCCGATGCGACTGCGTAGAGAAAGCCCGTTCCTGCTCGAAAAACGCCTCGCCCACGTCCTTCCCTCTCAGCAGCGATGGCGCAAGAGACGCTCGACGCGGTCAGGAGCCAAGTCGCAGAGCAGCCGTGCGCGGGCGCGCTCACAAAGCCGCGGTCGAAAGGGCAAAGCCTCTTTCGCTAGGCGCGTGAACGCCAGTAGGGTGACGACGAGGTTGCAGTCGAGACGTTTGAGGTCGATGGCTTGCAGCAACTCGTTGCAACGCGCGAACTGTCCGCTCAGGAGCAGCTCGTCGATGCGTGAACAAAGCAGGTGGGCAGCGGAGTCAGGGTCGCCTCTGCTCACGAGCGCATAGACGTCGTTGAGCCAAGTGGGCGCTTCGTCCACCGCGAGGTTCGTATTCGCCAGCCCGTTGGCCCTGCAAAGCTCCAGCCGCTGCAGCCACTCCCCCAGCTCACCAGCCAAATATGCCTGTTCGAAGCGTGCCGCTGACGGCAGTTGCTCACGATGCTCTTGCCCGATCTCGAACTGAATCATGAAAACAACTCCCGCGCTTTGTCGGTGATAGCGCCTTCGAACACCTCACGTTGGCGCTCATGGAGGGCCTCGAGGATTGAACGCCAACTGCCATCATCGACCGCAGCCAGGGGCTCTCCCTGGCGCTGGAGGTGGAGGTCGAAGACGATGCTTGGCCCCTCCTCCGGGCCCCTCGCCAGTACCATCCGCGCAATGGTGGCGTCATCAGGGTCCACGGTTTGCGTGACAAATTGAAAGCTTGACACCACTCTTGGCAGCGCATCGGGGCAACTGGGAAACACCTTCACATAATCAACGAATGAGGTGGCCTCGCGAGGGAGAACGATATGGTCAATGTAGCGCACCCCCATGCGAGCGAGGCCGCTGTCGCGAATTTCGTCTGGAAGTGCGCCCAGAGCCTCCTCTAGCTGTTCACGAAAGTTCTCCCAACCAGGATAGGGTGAGAGCACATGTACCGACAACGCCCTGGCGCGACAGCCAAGCAGCCGCAAGCCATCAGCCGAACGGAGGAAGCTCAGATGAGGCACACGCCGCGTTGATGCGGAGACTTCCTCAGGCCCTATCGTCGCTCCAAACTCAACGCGAGCTCGCTTGAACGGCTCTCCAGCGTAGCGCTGGCTGAGTTTGGAATGGAGTGCCTTTGCGAGCTCGTCGGGCTCGAAGTCGGTCAAAAAACCAAGCTCGATCACCGCTTCGACAATGGGGGGGCGGGGGTAACGCCTTCGCACGATGAGTACCTCGCTGCTCGGGCACCACACGTGGCGCCTGTGCTGATTGTAACCACAAAATGGACGAACCAAAACGGACACACCACCTCGGTTTTCTCGTGAGGCAGGCGTCTGCGCCGACCAAACGGTTCTGAGCCTCTGTGTCGACGGCGAGCTCGTTCCTTCAAGCTGTGACTATGGCTGTCCAGGCCCGCTGTGTCTCTGGGGGGAGGCGTTTCGCACCACCGAGAGCGCCCCCGAGGACTGCGACGGGCTCGACAACGACTGTGATGGGCAGGTGGATGAGGGCTGCTCGTGAGCGGGTTGGGGCTTCTCTCGACCACATCTCAAGCATGCGGCGAGTCCTCCCTGGAGCACTCAACCAGCTTCAAAGGCCTCGCCGGGTCCGGCAACAGCGCAGTCAACCACTTCCCAAGCACTCGCCTGGGCCTCTGCAGGCCACTCAAGCAGTGCCGAAGGCCCCTTCGGGTCTGCACAAGCGCAGTCAACCATTTCCCAAGCACTCGCCTGGCCCTCAGTCAGCCTCCAAAGCACGGCAGCAGGCCTACCCAAGTGCTGGGTGGGCGTTCTCAAGCAAAGCAAAAGCACAGACCGAGGCCTCAACAAGCCCATTGAAGGCCTTCCAAAGGCCTCGGCAAGCCCTTCGACGATGCTCCAGTGCGTTTCAAAGCCTACGCCAGGTCCTCTCCTTGTGCTTCAAAGGCTGGGAAGAAGGCCCTGCCCAGTGCTTTCGGCGTGCTTCGATGAGCGCCAGAGGGCCTGAGCTGCCCACGGCTCGTGGTTGAAAGCACGAACGAAGGCCCGGTCCCGGCCTCCTTCATGGTTGAGAGGCAACGCGAAGCCCTCGCCGCGTGCATCGGAAGTGGATGAGTGCGCTCAGAGGGCGCCGGGCTCGGTGGGTTCGGTGGGTTCGGCCCAGCAGGGTACGAGCCACCGCGTTCGCTGGTGCCCACTCGTTTGAACCATCCACAGCCTGGGTGTACTGGTGGAGTGCAATGACCAAAGGCGCAACCCGCATCACCAGCTCGGGTTGTGTGCTGACGCTGTGCCAATCATCGACGCCGTGTGCGAGCGTGATTGCGCGCCAGCGGTCGTGCAAATCGTCGAGGATGTTGGCTGCCATACCGGCGGGGAGCAGCTTGGGAGGGGCGTACAATCCGGTCAGCTCGCCAAGGATTCTCCGTATTCGCCGTTCCTTCCCAACACTCTGAACTTGGCTCGCTGGGCGTCACCGTCTCCAGCATCGCGCGAGCCTTCTTGCCAAGAAGTTGGGGGAACAGGCCAAGCGCCCAATCAACAAGAACTCTGAGCCAAACCGCCGGCAGCCGACATCCTCCTGAGCAGTGAGAAGCACAAGCACACTGACCAAACCATAGCGCAGGCAACGATGGAAGAGCTGCTTTCCCACACACAGGGTGCAGCACGCAAAACCAACAAATACCAAACGAGCAGACGCAGGGTCAATACCTGGCATCCTGCCAATCCTGCCAAGCGGGGCGACTTCACTTCATGGGTCAAGCCGCTGGGAGCGGCCGAAATCAGCAACTGCCCTGCTGTCCTTGGGACGTACAAACAACCCTCGTCCTCTCGACTACACAACGCGCACTTCGCTGTCAGATTCTGTCTACCGCCGCCCCGCACGCTTGCACCAGCGCAGCGCCTCGTAGTACCTAAACTCTCGGCAACCGCCAGCGGCTTGCCACCAGACGACGACGCACGAGGAAGCAAGGCAAGCCCATGACCAAGAACGTCGCCTTCCCGAGGGAAGGCATGATGGCGACGGTCCGCAACCGCCGCGCCCTGATCGCGCGCGTCAAACCCCACGCCACCGACGAGGGAGAGCTGCACCTCGTCGACCTCGAGTACACTGATCTCGACGGCGGCAAGAATAACGACACCGTCATCTGGGAACGTGAGGTCGGGGCCCGACTCGTCGAGCCCGGCGCACTGCCCGACGTACACGCCGCACCGCCCATGCTGCCCCGCGACTTCGATGCCCTCATCCGCGCGAGCCGCTGGACTGCCCTCACCCCATTCCTCGCCACCGATGGCTCCGACACCATCGCCGAGCTGCCCCTCGCTTCGCCCTTCCACGGCGCCGTGCAGCTCGAGGACTTTCAGCTCGAGCCCCTCCTCCGCGCCCTCAGGATGCCCAGAATCTCCCTGCTCCTCGCCGATGATGTCGGTCTCGGCAAGACCATCGAAGCCGGACTCATCCTCAGCGAGCTGCTCCTGCGCAGACGCATCCGCCGCGTGCTCATCATGGCCCCCGCCGCCCTGCGCGATCAGTGGCAGCAGGAGATGCTCGACAAGTTCGCCCTACCCTTCGATCTCATCGATCGTGCCGAAACCCATAAGCTGCGTCGCCGGCTCGGTCTCGACGCCAACCCCTGGCGCACCTTCCCGCGCATCATCACCAGCTACCACTACCTTCGCCAACCCGACGTGCTGCAGGACTTCATGAGCTCCTCGCGCCAGCGCGACGACGCCGTGCAGCTCCCCTGGGATCTGCTGATCGTCGACGAAGCCCACAACCTCATGCCAGCACCCTTCGGCGAAGACAGCCAGCTCGCCAGCATGCTGCGCACCATCAGCCCACTCTTCGAACACAAGCTCTTCCTGACCGCAACCCCGCACAACGGCCACACCCGCAGCTTCTCGGGACTGCTCGAACAGCTCGACCCCGTCCGCTTCACCCGCACCCCCGAGTTCACCGAGGCCGAGAAGCAACGCGTCGACGAGGTCCTCGTCCGGCGACTCAAACGCGACATCAACGAGCAAGACGAGGCCGATGGCCGTCAGCCACGCTTTCCCTTCCGACAACTGCGCAAGCTGCACCTCGACTTCGCCCCACGAGAACGGACCCTGGCCAAAGCCTTCGCCCTGTTTCGCAGCGCCGTCAAGAAGGCCATCGGCAAGCAGGGACGGGGCGCTCAGCTCGCCGGTGCGTTCGCCGTGGAGGTGCTCAACAAGCGACTGCTGTCGTGCCCAAGTACCTTTGCCGACTCCTGGTACCGCTACCTCGACGGCACCCGCGATCCCAACGAGGCCGCCCAAGGCGAGCTCTTTGCCGCCCAGCGCGCGAGCGAAGAAGAGCTCGCCGATGACCTCGAAAAACAGGACCGGGCACGACACGCGGCCCGCACCGCCGGCGCCTGGATGAAGCCGCTCCTCGGCACGCTGACGGACGAGCTCGACGCCGTCACCGCTGCCCTCGAGGGTCTGGGGCTGCGTCCGGACTCCACCGCTGCGCCCGCGTACGATGCGCGCTTCGAGGTGCTCGTCGGCCTGATCGATGAACGCCTGCGCGAAGGACGCACCTGGAGCGACAACGAACGCCTCATCGTCTTCACCGAGTACAAGACTACCCTCGACGACCTGCAGTCCCGACTCGCTGAACGCTACCGCGACCCCCTCGCCAACCCAGAGCGTATTCGGGTTCTTTATGGCGGCCTCGACCCCGCCGAGCGCCGCGCCATCAAGGACGCCTTCAACGATCCTACCGACCCGGTGCGCGTGCTCCTGGCCACCGACGCCGCCTCCGAAGGTCTGAACCTACAGGAGACCGCGCGGCTGCTGCTGCACTACGAGGTGCCATGGAACCCGTCGCGACTCGAACAGCGCAATGGCCGCCTCGACCGCCATGGACAGGCGCGCGACGTCACCATCCATCACTTCACCAGCGACGATGACGCCGACCTCCAGTTCCTCACCCGCGTCGTCGAGAAGGTCGAGCAGATCCGCGAGGACCTCGGTTCCCTCGGCGAGCTCTTCGACAACGCCTTTCAGCGCCGCTTCGTCGACCTCGAGGACACCGATACCGTTGTCTCCGCGCTCGATGCAGGCGTCCAACGAGCCCGCGGAACGCACCGCTTGGCCCATCGCGCGCCACCGCTCGTCGGCCATGGTCGCGTGGCCAAGCTCGCGAATGACCTCGATCTCGACGCCAACACCCTGCGCGACACGCTCGAGGTGGCGCTTGGCCTGGAGCTCGGCCAGCCGCGCCTCGAAGGACCCGACGCACGCGGGCGCTTCCGGCTGTTGCAGCCCATCCCACCCGGTTGGCAGGGGGTCGTGCGAGACAACCTGCGCCTCCCCGAGGACGGCTCTCGACTCGCCGGGGCCCTGCCTAGCCTGGTCTTCGACGCCGACCACTTCATCGATGCCCGCCACGGTCGACCCGTCTTTCGCCCCACCCGTGACACCGCGCTTCTGCACCTTGCACACCCGATGTTCCGGCATGCCTTGGCGACCTTTGCGCGGCTTCGCTTTCCTGGGGCGGAAGAACGACGCGCCGCAAGTCGCTGGCTGGTTCGACGTGGTCTGGTGCCCAAGGGCGCCAACGCCCTGCTCGTCGTCACGGTCGAGGAGCTGGCGGTGAACGCCCTGCGCGAGCCGTTTCATCACTGGGTACGCACGCTCCACTTCCCCGTGCATGGCGACGAGCTCGCTCAGCCTCTGCCGTATGCGCCGCCGAGTCAGGACCGACAAAGCCTCGACGCCCCTTCGGCAGCCGATATCGCCAACGCCCGGGAGCTGTGGGAGGCGCTTGCTTACGACCTGCGGGATACCCTGGCCGAACGCGCCAACACCCTCGAGCAACGCATCACCGAGGTGCTCGCCGCACGGCGAGGTGAGGAGCTTGCCCGCACCGAAGCGGCCTTCGCCAGTCGGACCGCCGAGGTCCGCGAGTCCATGAAGCGCTGCTCCATCAAGAGCCTCGAGAAGGAGCTCGCCGCGCTCTACGCCGAGCGAGCACAAGGCTTCCTGTTCCCCGAGCTGCAACGCGAACACGAACGCGAAATCTTCAACCTCGAAGAGGTCAAGGCGCGCCGACTCGCCCACTCCGAGGAGCTCCTCGCACAGTTGCAACGCGAACACGCGCGCGTCATCGAGCGCTTGCTGCCCCATCGCTTCTCGCTCACCGGAGGCGGTGTGCAGGTCTACCCCCTGACGGTCGAGCTGAGGCTGCCCTCATGAGGTTTGACGCAAAGGCGCAGAGGCGCAAGGGTTCGCTAAGGAGGACAGAAATGAAGAAGCAAGAACCCTTTGCGTTCCTTTGCGCCATAGCGTCTTTGCGTCAAGAAGCTCCCTTTGCGTTCCTTCGCGCCCTGGCGCCTTTGCGTCAAAAAGGTCCCTACCATGCCCATGCATGACGATTGGTGGGTCTCGCTCAACCACGGCGGCTTGCTCATCGCGCCCAACCGGCTCCCCGAGTACTTTGGCGCGCCGCTGCCCCCCCTGCGCCGCGACCAGAGCGAACGTCTACGCCGCGAGCTCGTGCGCATGCGCGACGACGACACCCACCTCCCTGACTTCCTCAACTACCTGTTCGAACAGTTACTGGGCCTCGACAGCGGGAGCTGGCTCAAAGGAAGCGAGGTGACGAGCTCGTTTGCCCGCAACAGCATCACGGGCGAGTCGGTGCGGCCGAGGCGCGTCTGGTACGGTCCCCATGGCGTCAGGCTGCCCGTCTTTCTGAGCGATGGCGGTTGGGGACGCGGGGTCGCGCGCATTGGCGTCGGGCGAGGCCGCCGGGCCGTGTCTCGGGTGCTCGAGTGGATGCGCAACGCCGATCACAAGCTCGCCCTGCTGAGCAATGGCCGACAGCTCCGGCTCATCCACGCTGGCGCAGACTACGATGCCTTCTGCGAGTGGGACATCGAGCTCTGGTTCGATGAGGGCTCACCCACCGCCCAGGTCACCGCGCTGCGCCGCTTGCTCGGTCGCGCCGCGCTCACCCCGCCCTCCGCCGACGCGCCGCCCCCGCTCTTGGCGGCGATCCTCGACTCGCGCAAGGGCCAAGGCGAGCTCTCGGCGGTGCTGGGCGAGCGCGTGCGCCTCGCCGTCGAGGAGCTGATCTGCGCCTCGAGCGCGCCCCTCGCCAAGCTCTTGGCGTCCAGCGAGGCGGGGCGCAGGCCCGTGAGTCCCAACGACATCTACATCGCCGCGACGCGCCTGGTGATGCGCCTCGTCGTGGTGCTCTTTGCCGAGGCGCGTGAGCTGCTGCCGCGCGACAACCCGCTCTATCACGGCTCCTACGGTTTGCAGGGCCTGCGCGAAGAGCTCGACCGCGCCGCAGGTGGCCGCAGCGCGCGCCTGCGACACCGCTTCTCAGCCTGGCCGCGCGTGCTCGGGCTGTTTCGGCTGGTGTACTCGGGCTCCGGGCACGAAGCCCTCAACATCCTCGGCTACGGCGGGGGCCTCTTCGAGCCCGGCCGAGCCGAGGGCGACCCGGTTTCGCGCGCCCTGAGCGCGCTCGAGCAGGCCGACAACCTGGTGGCCGACGACGTCGTGCATCACGTGCTCGAGCTCTTGACCCGTACCACGGTCCGGCTGCGCCAGGGCCGCGGCAGCATCATGGTCGAGGCCCCCGTCGACTTCTCGGACCTGTCGTCGGAGTACATCGGCATCCTCTACGAAGGCTTGCTCGACTACGAGCTGCGCCGAGCCCCCGAACATGAACCCATGGTCTTTCTCGAGCTGGGCGACGAGCCCGTGTTGCCGCTGTCGCGCCTCGAAGAGATGACCGTCAAGGATCGCGCCGAGCTCCTCAAGAAGCTGCGCAAGGGCAGCGCCCCTGCTGACGACGACGAGGACAGCGACGAAGCCGCGGTAGCCCCCGAAGAGGCGGTGGCCGCAGACGAGGGAGCGCCCTCCGAGACCTTGGCGGCCGACCTCGACGCGGGCGACACGCTGCCCGCCGCAGCGTTGGCCGACGGGGCTGCCAGCCTGAACGCCGTGAGCGCCGACACCGATCTGGTCCGCATCACCCACGAGCGCGTCGCAACCTGGGCCCGCAACGCCGTGCGCGACGCCGGCTGGACCAAGCGCGGCGCCAACCTCGACGACCCCGACGTGGTCGCCAAGGCCAAGTCCCTGGTGCGTCGCATCGTGCTGCCAGGCGAGTGGTTTCTGGTGCGCTGGGGTGGCACCCGCAAGGGCGCCGGCACCTTCTACACGCGCCCACAGCTCGCCGGACCGACGACTCGCCGCACCCTCGAGCCCCTCGCCTACCGAGCGGTCGGGGAGCGTACCGACCCGTCGACGGGTCTCTCGGAGGTCGACGCCTGGGTGCCCGCCACGCCCGAGGAAATCCTGGCACTGAAGGTCTGTGACCCGGCCATGGGCTCGGGCTCGTTTCTGGTCTCTGCCTTGCGCTACCTGACCGATGCGCTCTTCGCGAGCCTGCACCACCATGGTCGGCTCGAGACGCGGGGCGACAAGACCTTGGTGCGCCTGGCCGATGGCGCCGACTGGACCGGCCCCACCGACGAGCCCTTGCCGCTGCCACTCGAGCACGAGGACTTCGAGCCGCGACTGCGGGCGAGGCTCAAGCGATACGTGGTCGAACGCTGCCTGTACGGCGTCGACCTGGACCCGGTGGCGGTCGAGCTCGCGCGGCTCTCGCTCTGGGTCGAGACCATGGACGCCAGGCTGCCCTTCGAGTTTCTCGACCACAAGCTCAAGGTGGGCAACGCCCTCGTCGGCTGCTGGCTCGATCGCTTCGAGGACTACCCCATTCTCGCCTGGGAACGCGACGGCGGCGACAAGGTCCACCGCAACTTCGTGCACCACCGTCGCCTGCAGCCAGGACGCGGCAACAAGCCCGAGCAGGCGAGCGGCGACGTCTGGACCGAGGCGCTCAAGCGTTCTCGCGGCGACATCCGCGCTGAGCTCGCCGGCCTGCTGCAGCAGCAGACCCAGCCAAGCTTCTCCTTTGGCATCGAGAAGGCGAGCGCCGAGACCTTGCATGGCGCCGCGCGGGCCGCGCTGGACGAGATGCACCGGCTGCCGGTGGGACAGACGGCCGAACGGGCACGGCTCTACGCCGAACGCATTCGCGAGAATCCGTCGCTGCAGGCGTTGCGGCGCGCCCTCGACGCGTGGTGCGCCTTGTGGTTCTGGCCCGGCGACCGGCTCGACGACGCGCCACGTCCGCGCAGCTTCGTACAGCTCGGCAAGGACGCCGCGCAAATTGTCGAGAAATGCCGCGAGCAGCATCGCTTCTTTCATTGGGAGCTCGAGTTTCCCGACGTCTTCGATGCCCCTGGCGCTGGTTTCGACGCGGTCATTGGCAATCCGCCGTGGGATACGCAGAAGCCGATCTCGAAGGAGTTCTTTGCCAACCACGACCCGCTCTACCGCAACCTGGGCAAGCAGGAGGCGCTGAAGGCCCAGACGGCCTTGTTCACTGCGCAGCCCGAGCTCGAGGAGGCCTGGATTCGCTACCAGGCTCGCTTCAACGCCCTGTCGAACTGGGTCAAGAACGCAGGCGAGCCCTTTGGCGACCCTCAGACCGCTGCGGACGGCAAGGGATTGGCGTTGGCGCGAGGCAAGGAAGCCGAAGCGCTGCACGAGTCCTGGCGGCGGAGGCGGCAGGCGCGACGCGGCTATGCCGATGCGGCGCATCCGTTTCGCTACCAAGGCTCGGCCGACGTCAACACCTACAAGGCCTTTCTCGAGCTGGGGCATGCGCTGCTGCGAAGCGGCGGACAGCTTGGGCTAATCGTCCCGAGCGGGCTCTACACCGACCTGGGCACGGGCGCGTTGCGGCGCCTGTTTCTCGAGCACTCGCGCTGGACGCACCTGTACGCCTTTCAGAACGAGCGCTTCGTGTTTGTGGGGGTCGACCATCGCTTCAAGGTCGTGGTCGTGCACGTGCGCAAGGGTGGCCGAACCGAGGTGCTGCGGACGCGCTTTCGGCTGGGGCCTGGCGACTCGCCCGAGGTGCACGAGCTGCTCGACGACCTGGCCGACGAGCGTGGCTACCTGGTGCAGACGCCGGCGCAGATCGAGCGCTTCAGCCCCTCGAGCCGGGCGATCCTCGAGATCCGCAGCGCTCGCGACCTTGAGGTGTTGAGCAAGCTCTACGCAAACGGCGTGCTGCTGGGTGAGCAAGGGCCCGAGGGCTGGGGAATTCGGTATGCCACCGAGTTCCACATGACCAACGACTCCAAGCTCTTTCCGCCGCGGCCGCGCTGGGAGGCGGCGGGGTACGCTCCCGACGAGTACGGCCATTGGCTGCTGGGACCGTGGCGACCGGTGGCCGAGCATGGCTTCGACCCGGCGCGGCATCGGCTGGACCCGCAGCATGGGCACTGGTCGGTCCTCGACCGGCCCGAGGGGCTGGTGCTCAGCCGCGATGGGCAGCGGGCGATGCGGGCGGCGGAGATCGAGGATGTGGGGTTGCCTTTCATCCAAGGGGCGATGCTTCAAGCGTTCGATTGCTCACAGAAGGGCTGGCTGACTGGAACAGGACTACGAGCCCGATGGGAATCGATTGAGTGGAACGACAAGCGCATGTCGCCACAGTTTTTGATGGCTCGTTCCGCAGCAGAAACAAGCGATACGTCGTTCTGGACGAAAACAGTGTTGCGTCGCATTGCGCGAAACACTGATTCACGAATGCTGATTGCCGGCTTCGTTCCTGGATTTCCGTGTGGTGACGTTGCATCGATTGTGACCTCAAAGGACGTCAAGATACGTCCAGCGCTGCTTGCGGTTCTGAATTCCTTTCCGCTTGATTCGGTTGTCCGACAGCGATGTGGTGGCACGCACGTTGACTACCACTATTTGATCGAGATGCCCCTCCCGCGAAGGTCGCGGGCCAACAACGCGGCTTGCGATAACATCGGTAACCTCAGCAGGCGGTTGGCCGCAGCACACACGAAGTTTGCTCCGACTTGGCTATCCGCGGAGCGCTCGCTCCCTTGGCGTCATGTGTGGGCTCTGACTGTCCATGAACGACTTAGGCTGCGTTGCCTAGTCGATGCTCTCGTCGCAGCTTTGTACGGGCTTGCCTACGACGACTTATCTTGGATCCTTCGTGACTGCGATCACTGCGTGGCACAGAGCACAAGCAGTGAGTTCGCCCGCAAACTCGACCCGAAAGGCTTCTGGCGCGTCGACAAGGACCAACCTCCCGAGTTGCGCCACCCCGTGCTGGCCCTGGTTGCGTTCCACGAGCTGCAGCGGGTGGGTCTCGAGGCCTTTCTGTCGATGAACGACGGCGAGGGGTGGATGCTGCCCGAGACGCTGCGGCTGGCGGACTATGGGCTGGGCCACGACGAGCGGGCCAAGGAGCCTCAGCCCGTGGCCGCCGCGTTGGGGCGGCGCTTCTACGACTGGCAGTTGGCCCAGGGTGTCGACGAGAGCTGGGAAGAGTGTGCTCGCCATGCGGTCTTGCTCGAGCGCATCGTCCCGCTGCCCACGGAGACTGAACCCGACGCGGCGCCGCGACCGGCAAGGCGCAAGTCGAAACAAGGGGAGCTGTTTTGACGCGGGCTCATTTGACGCAAGGGCGCAGAGGCGCAAGGTTTCGCAAAGGAGCGCAGCATTTGACGCAAGGGCGCAAAGGCGCAAGGTTTCGCAAGGGAGCGCAGCTTCTTTTGACGCAAAGGCGCAGAGGCGCAAGGTTTCGCAAAGGAGGACAGAAGTTCTTTCGATGAGCCCTTTGCGCTCCTTTGCGGCTTGGCGCCTTGGCGTCAAGAATAGGCAACGCACATGACCGAGAACGAAATCAGCAAGGTGATTGTCGACGCGGCCATCGAGGTTCATCGCGTGCTGGGTGGACCAGGCCTGCTCGAGAGCGTGTACGAAGAGGCGTTGATGTGGGAGCTTGGGGAGCGGGGGCTGTCGATAGCGCGGCAGGTCTCGGTGCCCATTCTCTACAAGGGGCATGCGCTCTCCACGCCGTTGCGGCTGGATCTCTTGGTGGCGGAGAAGGTGATCGTCGAGTGCAAGGCCACTATCGACTACTCGCCAATCTTCGCCGCCCAGGCGCTGACGTATCTGCGGCTGACCGGGTTGCGATTGGCGCTCGTGATCAACTTTGGCGAGCACTTGGTGAAGAACGGGATACATCGTGTGGTGAATAAGCTACCTGATTGAAGAGGGTCTTTTGACGCAAGGACGCAAAGACGCAAGGTTTCGCAAAGGAAGGCAGGATCGAACTAGCAAAAACCCTTTGCGTTCCTTTGCGACCTAGCGCCTTTGCGTCAAGAAATCGGGAGTCTCCAATGCTGACCAAACTTTCGTTCAAGAACTTCAAGGCGTGGAAGGACTCCGGCGAGCTCCGACT
>JAVFAO010000124.1:0-16371 GCA_034002465.1 Myxococcota bacterium | reverse complement strand
CAAGCTGCGCCTGGGCATCGCCTCCGCACGCTTCGCTCGCCTCGCTCGCAGCGCGACCATCACCCCAGGACGCCTGTAGGTAAGCATGCCCAAGGTTGAGTTGCGCCAAGCGTACGCCATAGCGGTAGTCGATGCGCTCAAAGAGCTGTAAGGCCTCTCGCTGCCGGGCGATGGCTTGCTCGTGCTGAGCCGCATCCAAATACACATTCCCCAACACCAGGTGACAGCAGGCCACACCGCGCTCGTTGCCGACCTGACGATAGTTTCCGCTGGCCCGGTGCAGACACTCCACCGCGCCATCGAGCTCGCCCTGCTCCCGAAGGCTACTCGCCAGGTCCACCAGCGCGTCCGCCGCGCCGAGGCTCACCCCCAAACGCTCGAACAACTCGATACAGCGCCGCAGATCCATGGCCGCTGCATCGTACTGAGCACGTGCCCGGCGCACCCGCGCCAAGCCGCGCAGCGCATGCGCCAAACCCGAGAAGTCTCCCATCGCCTCGTAGGCGCTGACCGCCCGCTCCAGCGGCTGAAGGGCTGCCTCGATGTTGGCAGACTCGATCTCCAAGCCCGCCAAGCCTCGCAAGACATCGGCGATGCCATGGTTGTCACCCGCCTGCTCAAAGAGCGCCAAAGCCTGCTGATAATGCTGACGAGAAGACGAGAAATCTCCCTCCAACAACGCGATCTGCCCCAACACACGATGGGCCGATGCGCTGCCACGGGCGTCGCCAAGCCCCTCGAAACCCCGCATCGCCTGCTGCGCGGCCGAGCGCGCCTCCATGAAGTCGCTCAGCATCCGCCAGGCCGTCGCCAAGCCGAGGTAGGCCTGGGCCGCTTCACGCGCATGCCCCACCTGCTCGAAGCCACGTCGCGCCAACTCGAAGGCGCGCTGCGCCGCTGCCGCGTCCCCCTCCAGCAAGGCCATCTCCGCCTGCAACAACGCCCGCTCGGCCAGCGCCGCCGGCTCTCCTGTCGGACGAGCCAGCTCGCGCTTGAGATGGCTACGCCCCTGCTCCAGCGCCCCACAGCGAAACGCGGCCCACGCCATCGAGCGGTACAGCCATCCCCGTGACTCAGAGTCTGCCGCGTCTCCCCACTGATCGAGCCAGGTCTCGAGCTCAGTACAGCTATCCACTGCCTCGGCATAACGCGCGTTCAGCGCCGCATCGCTGACTGCGGTCGCCATCATCGCCCAGGCCTCGGCCACGCAGCCAGCCTGCGCCAAATGACGCGCACAGCGCGCGGCTGCATAGCCATGCTGCGCCCCCAGGCCCTGACGCAACGCGCCCGCCGCCGCTGCGTGCGCGGCGCTCGCCCAACCGCTCTCCAGCAGCGCCGCCATCGAAAGGCGAATCAGCGGCTCGTGCTCGAGCAACACCCGGTCGTCCTCAATCGTCCAACGCAGCAACTCGTCCTCGTCGAAGGCCTCGAGCAGCGCGTCGAGGTGCTGTGACCATCGGCCCTCGGGCCAACAGGCTTGGAGTGCATCCAGCAGCAGCCGACGGCTCATCGAAGGTCCCAACAGGGCCGTCATCGCCAAAACCTGCATGCCTTGCGGGGAACGTACCCGAGACAGACGAGCCTGCAGATAGGCCTCCAAATAGCGGCCACTCGAGAGCGGTGAGGCCAAGCGTGGACGCTGCCGCTCGACGCTGTTCTCGTTGGCCTCCAGAAGCAGAGCGCCCTCGCCGGACGAACAGGCCTGCGAAGGCGCTGCAACGGGCTGCGCTGCTTTGGCCGACGGCAATACGTCGAGTTCTTGGGAGTCCAAGGCAGCGCGCGCAAGCTGCAGCACCCGACCAGGGCAACCCGAGCCCGCCCGAACGATGCGTTGCGCAGCCCCCGACTCCAACCCTATCTCCTGCATCAGCAAAGACTCGAGCTCGGTCGTTGGCATCGACTCCAGACGCAGCCACTGCAGCTGAGGACTCGCGCGAAGCCGCTGCAAACGCTCTTCGAAGCCCGAGAAATCCACGACGTGACCAAACTGCCTGCGCTGCGCTGCCGGGCGGAAGATGAGCATCACCAGGATCGGGGCCTGCGGGTGCTCCTGCAGGAGCCGCTCCGCAAACGAGAGTGCCTCCATTCCATCACCATGATGGACATCATCCATCACCACCAGCAACGGCGTCCGCGCGCTCGCCCGAACTGCAGCACGCAGAGCCAGGCCCACACTCAACGCCAGAGAGGGCTGTCGCTCCTGGGTCGGCGCAGGAAAGAGCCACTCGAGCAGGGCCCTGCTCTCCCATGGGTCCTCGGCCCCCAAGCGAGAGAGCCGAGTCGACAGCGCCTGCTCGGCTTGCGCTCGGTCCAAGCCCAAACACAGGTAGTGCGTTGCCAAGGCACCGCGCAAGCCTGCGATGTGCTCGGGTGCGTCACTGCGATAACTGCACCACCAGCTCTCCATCGTCCCGTAGGCCTCGGCCCACTCCCGCAAACCCTCGGCAAGCCGAGTCTTGCCCATCCCTGCCTCGGCCTCGAGCATGAGCACTGCCGAGTGTCTGCTGGCGAGCAGCGACTCAGCCGTCTGGTGCAGCAACGCTCGCTCTTGATGACGCCCCACCAGCGCGGGCTCACGGAGCTTGAGCCGGCGCAGGTTCGGGGCCAACGCCTCACCGCGTCGCCAAGGCAGATGCCCCGAGGAGAGCAGCGTGCGTCGACGTTCGCTGACCGCTGACAAGGCCGGCAAAGCCCTTGGCGTGAGCGCATGCTCGAGTGCCACCCCATCCAACGGCGGCGAAGCGGGGTCCGCAATGGGGGTCGACATGGTATGGCGGGCATTCTCTCCAAGCTGCACCGCGCTCTCGGCGTCAGCGTGCCGGGCCGCTTCCTGCAAGGCCCAAAAGTCTTGGTGTAGCGCCGCAGCAAAGCGGGGGCGCTCCCAAGGATCCTTGGCGAGCAGACGCATGAGCAGGGCCTCGAAGGCTGGCAACGGCGCCACCCCTTCACGAAGCTGCAACGCTGGCGGCGGCTCTCGTAGATGTTTGAGCAAGAGCCCAGGCACTGAAGCCGCGTCGAAGGGGGGACGAGCGCTCACGATTTCGTAGAGAACCACGCCCAGCGCGTAGAAATCGGTCCACGGACCGTACATGCCCAGGCGCCCCTCGGCCTGCTCGGGGGCCATGTAGGTGGGCGTCCCGGTGAGCTCTCCAAGCTGCCAGCTCGAAGGCTCAGCGTTGGCGTTTCGGCGGTAGACCGAAGGCTGGGATACCCCAAAGTCGGCGAGCGCAGCCTCCCCGCGCTGAGCATCCCGAAGCAAGATGTTTTCGGGCTTCAGATCGCAGTGCACGATCCCCCGAGCATGGGCGAAGGCCAAGCCCAGCAGCACGCTCTGCGTCGCGTGCAGCAGCCGAGACCAACCGGGCCAGACGGCGCGCCAGTCCCCCAAGTGGCCCCCGGAAATGTATTCCGTGACCAGAAATGCGCCCTGCATTTCATCCAAGCCGAAATCGATCAGCTCGACCACGTGGCGGTGGCGCAGCCGAGCAATGGCCTGCGCTTCCCTCAGAAAGGCCCGCCTCGTGTGCGTCTGCCGAAGGTGCTTTGGGTCGATGAGCTTCACCGCCACGACCCGCTCCCCTTGCCTGGCTCGCGCCCGATAGACCGCGCCCATTCCCCCTTCGCCAATCCGCTCGAAGAGCTCGAAGGAGCGCTCTACCGCTCGAGGAACCCTCTGCATCAGCCCACCAACCCTCTTGCTGCCGTCTTCAGCTTCACCGTTGTTCTTGTTGATTGGGCACTTGGCCTGATTCCCAGACTTCGCGCTTGGACACGGACCTCTCGACAGCCGCAATTCCTCTTGAATGTCGAGGGGATGCGCGCCTTCGCTGGAGGTCGCGTGCAACACGCGCACGAAGGCACTCTACCGTCGACCTTGCCCGCTCGGCAAGCTCGCATCTTGTCGATTGGGCGCTTGGCTTGTGTGCATCGAATTCCTGATGCTCTCCGCGCTGGCTCCCAGAAATCTGAGCCCAAACTGAGCCTCGCTCAACCTCAGCCTGCCAAGCCTCGACGGCCGCGCCAGCCCGCTTTTGCCTTGATAGCTGCCCCAATGCGGTGACAATGCTTCCAGCCGCGTTGCGGCCCTGTGCCCGCAACACCATGGCTCGGGAATTGCAGCCAACAACCGATGCGACGGGCACCGCACGTCACTGAGAGGAGACGGTGCTCGCTTCCTGGAGTTCTGAGATGTCTTCTCGTTCGTGTCAGGCTTGCCCAACCCACGCACCGCTGACCTGCCTCAGGCACGGTCACAGTGCGCGCAGGCCTCGGCTCGTTCACCTGCTCGGCTCCCTGAGCTTGCTGCTCGTTCTCTGCCTCAGTCAACTCGTCGCACGCGACAGCTTCGCCGGCGGCGTCGAGGTCCAGCGCGATGCCATCGAAGCGCTCGACGCCACGCTCGATGAGATGCTGCTCCAGCTCTCAGAGCTCGAGCAACAGTACCGAAGCGAGCTCGCCGAGGTGGAAAGGCTAAAGCAACAAAAGCGCAACTGGGCCGATGACCTGGTCTTGCAAGACGCGCTGCGTACCGCGCGCCGAAGCGCTGATGCCCTCAGCGCTCTCGCAGCGCGCATTCGCGTCACCCAAGCCCAGCGCAGAGAAGCTCAGCTCGCCTTGCTCAACGCCTGCGACACCCAGCTCACCGAGCTCGAGCTGCAGCTCGTCGAAGCCAAAAACCCGGAAAAACAGCTCGCGTTGATCGAGTCCCTCGACACCTACCAGCAAATTCGTGAGCAATACAAGCACGCTGCAGGCAGCGCCATCGCCGAGCTCGAGCTGCCCGACTTCAGCTCCCTACAACTCGAGGATCCAGACGAGCTGCGGGCCGCACTCGCCGAGCTCTCCGATCACGAAGCAGAGCTCGAGCGTCAGCTTCGTCAGCTCAAAGAACGCATCGAAAGCCTCGAACGGCGGCAACGATTGCTCGCGCGCGCTGAGGACAGCAGCGATGAGAGCAGACTCTTCAACGAGGACAGCCGCAGCACCCGTGTGGCTGCAGCACAACCCAACGAGGAGAGCAAAACCACCACCCCCAGCACCGATACGCAGACCCGTCCCCCCACCGAGCTTCCCGATTTCTCAGAAGGGCAATCCGACGACCTCGTTCTGGATGGTTTGCCCGCAGCCGAGAATGATGGCGACGATCCAATGGCTGGTTTCGACAGCATCAACGGAGGACGTGACGAAACCCCAGTACCCCTCACACCAGGCGGCACCGTCGACGCGGTCACGCAGCCACTGGAGCTGCCCTCCCAGAACTACCAAGCTCCAGCGTCCATTGAACGAGAAGAAGCAGACATCGCGTTGCTCGTCGGCTCACGCCGAGAAGCCATGGACGTCGCCGCCACCGACGAGCTCGCCACCCTGCAAGCCCAGCGGCGCTCCCTCGAGCAAACGCTCGGTGAAATCGACGAACGAGGGCGCGCGTTGCGCGAGCAGCTACAGCTGCTCGGCGTGTCGGAATAGGGTCGGCTGAGCCTATCCGACTCAGCGCTCGTCGTCGCGGTCGCGCGCTCGACGTTTGAGCCGGACGATGTAGGCGCCGAAATCCCCATCGGCACCAATTTCCGGAGCGAACTCGGCCACCCTTGGATGCCGTTCGAGCTCGCGATGCGCCATGGGCTTGAGCACTGGGTCATCGTTCGAACGCAGCCCCTTGCCCGTGATGATGCGCGCAAGACCTGTCTCGGGGGCACCGTCACTGACACTGAGAAAGGCCAGCATGCGGTCGAGCGCTTGCTCCCGCGTGGCGCCGCGCAGCATCAGCGATGGAAGAGTGCCATCTCGCGAGAGCTGTCGCCGGGCACGCTCGAGGAGCTGACGCTGGCCTCGAGACAGCGTGGCCAGCTCAGCCTCGTGGTCCTCGGGCATCGGCGCAGGTGCTGCTTGAGGACGAGGTGCAGCAGGCGGCACCGCGCGCTGAAGGACCCGCTCTTGCCCCTTGTTCACGGGTGTGGTCCCGCTCATCATCTGGGCAAAGAGCCGCTTCTCGTCTTCAGCCTCCCGCTCTCGCTGGGATTTGGGCGTTCGTCGTCGAGGTGCTTCGTCGGCGGTGGAATACTTGAGCTCGTGGACGTCGAAATCCTGGAGCTCGCCAACGGCGCTCTGAAAGAGCTGTGTGTCGTCGAGGGGACCTTCGGGCAGACGTGGCACCTTGGCACTCGCCTGAGCCGTTTGCGATGCCTGGGCTTTCCTTGCATTCGCTCGCTCCAGGGCCTTCGCTTGCTCGAGGGCCGCCCGCTGAGCTTCGCTCTGGCGCTCGTCGCGCCGTCGAGCAAGCTCCTCGAGCGCCGGATGGGCGCTCGCCTTCTTCGCCTTCTTGGGGGTGGCATTGCTGCCCTTTGATTTCACCACGAGCCCTCCACAAGTTTGGGGGAACCGGCCAAGTGCCCAATCGACAAGAAGTCGGGGGAACAGGCCAAGCGCCCAATCGACAAGAAGTTGGGGGAACAGGCCAAGCGCCCAATCGACAAGAACTCGAGTTTCGTCGAGAGGGAGGTTTGCCCCTCCGCGCCGAGGAATGGCCGAGCGTGCTTTGCTTTGTCTGTTCGTGGGGCGCTGCCCCACACCCCGCCAAAGGGCTAGCCCTTTGGAATCCTTTTTCTTTCTTCTTGTCGATAGGCAGACCGGGTTGCAGTCCCTAGGAAGCGGCGATCCGCTCACATCGCATATAGGGCTGTAGGGCCTCAGGAATGCGAATGGAGCCATCCGCTTCCTGATAGTTTTCGAGAATCGCGACCAGGCAGCGGCCAATGGCCAGCCCCGAGCCGTTGAGGGTGTGCACGAACTCGGGCTTGGCACCAGGCTCGCGCCGGAAGCGAATCGAGGCGCGACGCGCTTGGAAATCCCCGAAATTCGAGCAGCTCGAGATCTCTCGGTAGCGCCCCTGGGCAGGCAACCAAACCTCGAGATCGTAGCACTTGGAGGCAGAAAAGCCCATGTCGCCGCTGCTCAAGAGCATCGTGCGATAGGGCAGCCCAAGACGACGCAGCACGGCACCAGCGTCACGAACGAGGGCTTGGTGCTCGGCTTCGCTCTGCTCTGGATGACAGAATTTGACCAACTCCACCTTGTCGAACTGGTGCTGGCGAATCAGACCGCGTGTGTCCTGCCCGTAACTCCCGGCTTCCAATCGGAAACACGGAGAGTACGCGACATACTTGATGGGGAGCTGTGCACCCTCGAGCATCTCCTCACGGTGGTAGTTGGTCACCGGCACCTCTGCCGTCGGGACCAAAAAGAGCTCGTTGTCGGTCTTGAACATGTCCGCCACGAACTTGGGCAGCTGTCCGGTTCCGGTCATCGAAGCGCGGTTGACCAGAGCAGGTGGCCAGAGCTCCTCGTAGCCATGTTCATTGGCGTGCAGGTCCACCATGAAATTGATGAGCGCTCGCTCCAATCTCGCGCCCATACCTTTGAGGAAGGTGAAGCGCGCGCCGCTGACCTTGGCTCCCCGGTCGAAGTCCAAGATCTGCAGCGCCTCGCCCAAATCCCAGTGCGCCTTGGGCTCGAAGTCGAACTGTCTGGGCTCGCCCCAGCGCTCGACCTCGACGTTTGCGCTCTCATCAGGACCAACGGGAACGTCATCTTGATGAAGGTTGGGGATGTAGGCGAGCCGCTCCTGCAGCTCGGCCTCGACAGCGTTGCGCTCGCTCTCGGTGGCTTTGAGCTGGTCACTGGCCTCACGCAACTGCTCACGAAGCGCCACCGCCTCGGGACTGGACTTGTCCATGCGCTTCATCTGCTCGCCTGCTTGCCTTTGCTCGAATCGCATCTTATCGAAGCTATTCAGCAATTCACGACGGCGCAGGGCCAGACCCTCGATACCATCGAGATCGACCTTGGCGTTTCGCTCATTCATCTTCGCGCGAACGAGCTGCAGGTTCTCCACAAAATTCTTCAGATCATGCATGGAGGCTCCAGGACTCAAGGAGGTTTGCGAACGCGCCGTCACGTGCGAGGCAGGGTCAGCCCAACGACCACCGACGGCGGCGGAAAGATGTGACAGGGCGAAGAGCACGTCAAGGCAACCCGGCTACGGCGGCCACGGCAAGCCGGGCACCGTCCTCGCTCCTATTCCTCTCTCGCCCCTCGTTCCTCATTCCTGGGCAATATTCGCAATGCCGCATGTGCGATTCGCTTGAACCTACCCGCGCCCACATGCATACTCTTTCTCGGTGCTGCGCGGCAAGCAGCGCCGGACGCAGGGGGCGAGCATGCGATTGACGCGGTTATTGCTTTCGATTTGGGTACTTGGCTTGGTGTTCATAGGCTGTGGTGAGGACGAGCCGGCAGTGCAGGTCAACGCGCCAGTCTTCTCGCCTTCGCCAGGAAGCTACTCCCAAGCCCAGATTGTGAGCCTGAGCTCGGCCACCGAAGGCGCTGTGGTCTACTACAGCTTCGACGCACAAAGCGCACAAGACACGTGGACGGCCTTTTCGACACCCTTGACCTTGGGCCCAGGGGAGCACCTCATCGCGGCCTACGCGCAGCTCGGCAGCGCCCGCTCCTCGGTGGTGCAAGGGGAGTATCGCATCGACGACAGCGTCAGCAGCGACCGGCTAGAGCTACATTTCAAGAAGCCGGAGCACTGGGCGAGCACGGTCTATGTGCACTACTGGAATACAGTCCCGGAAATCCCGGAGAGCGTCTGGCCGGGCGCCCTGATGAACGACGAGGGCTCGGGCTGGTACAGCTACACCATCGAGGGCGTGCTCAGCGCCCAGCTCCTTTTCAATGATGGCAACGGGCAGCAGACGGAGGACCTGTCGCGGGAGGGCCGCGGCTACTATGCCGATGGCCAATGGAGCGACACCCATCCCGATGGATTAATGGTGCATTTTCATCGCCCTGCGGGCTGGGCGGATACGGTCTACATCCACTACTGGGATACGAGTCCCGCTGTGGGTGAAACGCAGTGGCCCGGTGAGCTCATGCAGTCCGAAGGCGACGACTGGTACAGCTACCTGATCAAGGGCGCGGTGAGCGCGAGCATCGTTTTCAATGATGGTTCTGGGCAACAGACGGGCGACCTGAGCCGCGCGCTCGAGGGCTGGTACTACGAGCAGCAATGGTTCGACGCCAAGCCTGGTGCGCTGCCGGTGCTCACGGCCACGCCGCCCGCCGGCACCTATTTGGGCCCGCAGAGCGTGTCTTTGAGCAGCTCCGTGGCTGGCACGAGCATCTATTACACGACCGATGGCAGCTCACCGAGCGAGGCCTCCACCCTCTATGTCGGGCCCATCGCGGTCTCGAGCAGCACCACCATCAAGGCCATGGGCGTAGCGGGTGGTCGGCTGGGTGAGGTGGCCACCTTCGTGTACACCATCGGCGACAACCCCATCGACGAGCCCCCCCTTGCGGTGCTGAGCGTGACGCCGAGCCGCATCGAGGCCAATGTCAGCACCGTGCTGCAGCTCGACGCCTCGGCGAGCAGCGATCCAGAGGGTGGCGCGATGCAGATCCGCTGGGATCTGCGGGGCAATGAGCAGTGGACCGAGTGGACGAGCTTCGAGCAGGACAAGCAGCGCAGCGAGACGGTCAGCGCGAGCGTTGGTTTCAACATACGGGTGGAGGTGCGCGACGCGGCGCAGCAGGTCTCGCGGGCCGAGAAGAGCGTCTCCATCGGGGGGCTGCAGCCGCTCGGTGATTTCCGTGAGGAGACCATCTACTTCCTGATGACGGCGCGCTGGAACGACGGCGACCCTTCGAACAACTACTACAACCGCGACCGCTTGGAAGATGGCGATCCGCAGTGGCGCGGCGATTTCAAGGGGCTCATCGAGCGTTTGGATTACATTGAGGATCTTGGCTTCACGGCGATCTGGATCACGCCCCCCGTCGAGAACCGCAGCGGCCTCGATTACCACGGTTACCACGCCTACGACTGGAACGTGATCGACCCGCGGCTCGAGTCACCCGGTGCCACGTATCAAGACCTCATCGACGCGGCCCACGCCCGCGGCATCAAGATCATCCAGGACGTCGTCATCAACCATTCTTCACAGTACGGAATACGCGGGAAGGTGTGGATCGACCACCTCCCCATCAAGTACTTCGTCAAGCAGGGCATGCAGCAGGGCCAGGTCGACCACGGGCCTTACCAGGGCAACCTGGGCGACTACCGCAGCCCCTGGCGCGAGGACAACGACAACCCCGTGGCGCCGGCCTGGTTCCGTGAGCGTCAAAGCTCCGATCCCGAAGGAGTGCTGCCCTTGGTCGACCCGCTCACCGGGCAGACGGTGCCGCAGCCGGGCTACAACGCCAACCGCTTCTTCGGCATCGACGCCATGACCTTGGACCCCGACTGGTACCATCTCGACGGCTTCATGGCTGGTGGCGACTGGGAGAACCCTTGGGCGCTGCAGCAGAAGCACATGGCTGGCGACTGCATCGACCTGGCCACCGAGAAGCAGCACGTCCAAGACTACATCAACGAGGCGATCTATCAGTATCTCGACATGGGGGTGGACGCGATCCGTTTGGATACGGTCAAACACGTCGAGCGCGGCAATCTGCTGCAGTTCGTGAACGCTTGGAAGGCGCACCGGCCTGGGCTCTTCGTCTTTGGCGAAAACCTGGTCAAGGGGCTGGGTTGGGGCGATCTGGGCGGAGACAATGGGCCCTCTCAGATCCGTCCTTGGTGGTATACGCGTCTGGGCAACGACCCGCACGACCCCAACTCGGGCGGCGACTCGGGCTTTGCGGTGCTCGACTTTGGGCTCTTCTCCACCTTCCGCGACAACGTCAGCCGCGGCGGCTACGGCGGCATCGGCGGCGTGCTGGGCATGGACTGGGTCTATGGCGACGCGACCACGCTGGTAACCTTCCTGCAGAACCACGACGTGGGCCCAGACAACGATTTCAAGTTCCGCTTCAAGGGCGACCAGTGGATGGCGGCGGCCGCCTACAACCTGCTCTGGACCATCCGCGGCATCCCCTGCCTCTATTACGGTGAGGAGATCGAGTTCATGAAGGGCGCGCCGCAGGACATCGCCGAGGCCAACGACACCCTGTCGATGACCGGCCGCGCCTACTTTGGCGACCACCTGAGCAGCGCGAACCTGCCCACCACCCAGTCGCACCCGCTCTACCAGCACATCAAGCGCCTCAATCAGATCCGTCGCGCCGTGCCGGCGCTGCAGAAAGGCGCGATGGACAAGGTCAACGAGTGGGGCGGCGGCATGAGCTTCGTGCGTGACTACAACAACGGCGAGAGCTACGTGGTGGTGGGGCTCGCCATCGGCGGTGGCGCCAACGTCAACGTCGGCGGTGTGCGCAATGGCACCTACCGCGACGCCGTGACGGGGCGCGAGCTCAACGTCTCTGGGGGCAACATCAGCTTCGACGTGCAGGCCAACTCGGCAGGCATCTACGTGCTCGATGGACCTGGCAAGATTGGTCAGGACGGCACCTACCTTCGCTAGGCGACTGGTGCTTCTTGTCCATTGGGCGCTTGGCCTATTCCCCCAAGTTGTTGAATATCGAATACGCATGTGGGGCTCTGCCCCACGCCCCGCCAAAGGGCTGCGCCCTTTGGAATCCCTTTGTGGTTTATGTTCTTGCTGTCGTGTCTCAATTGCGATGACGTTGCGTGCTTTGAGTGGTTCCTGCTCGATGATGTGCTGCGTGCCAGTCTTGTGTCCTGGCCTGGAAAGGTACAGACTCGAAGCGCGCGCTGGGCGAAGGCGCGCGCAGAGCTGCAGGAGGGCACGTGTTCCGATTCGAATCGAACGAAGACTACCTCAGCTGGGAGCTGGTGCAGCTCAAGCTGCGCCTCGAGCGCTTCATCGACGCCCGCGAACAGAGCGGCGATGCCAGCGAATTCATGGAGCTCGTCGAGCTGCAGCGACGCGATCGCCCGGCGCTGCTCGCCGCGCGCGCTGCCGCCTTCGACGCTGGCGTCGAGATCCCCTTCGAACGCCTCTGCCGACGCTTCCAGCTCGATGCCTTCGAAGAGGCAGTGCTGCTCACTTGCATTGCCCAACAAATCTCGGCCTTCGTCCGACAACTGTTGCTGCGCGCTCAAGGGAACCTGCTCAAACCTTGGCTCGAGATTGGTTTCCTCAGCGATCTGCTCGATCCCCAGCACACCTACCTGAGCCGCGCCGAGTGGTCGCGTCTCGACGCCAAGCTGCCCGCCGAGGGCCTGCTCATCGTCGAGGCCCCGCCCGACGCCATCCGCTCCAGCGTACTCGGACACGCGGTGCTCGCCCCCCACTTCCTGGCCGCAGCCGTGCTCGGTCGCGCCCTCGTCGATGAGCGACTCGCCAAGTTCTGTGAGCTGCGAGACCCCCTGCCTCCCCCTATTCCCTGCATGCTCCCCGACGAGAGCCAACGACAGATCAACGCCTTCCTCGATGGCTTCCAGCAAGTTGGGGGAACAGGCCAAGTGCCCAATCGACAAGAACTTGGGGGAACAGGCCAAGTGCCCAATCGCCAAGAACCTGAGGGAGCAGGCCAAGTGCCCAATCGACAAGAACTTGGCCAGCACCCCTGGCGGCTGCTGCTGTCCGGACCCACCGGCTGTGGAAAGAGCAGCCTCGCCCAGCACCTGAGCGCCGCTTTTGGTCGGCCCCTGTTCAGCGTCTACCTCGATCGCCTCGCCGGTGAGCCCGATGCCCGCGCCCTGATGGAGCTCATCCGCGCCAACGCCCAGTTCCACGACGCCATCCTGCACCTGCAGCGCCCCGAGCGCATGAGCGAAGCCGACGCACGCCTCATTGGACCCCTCGCCCTGCTCTTCGAACGCTTCCGCGGGCTGGCCCTGCTCGAGAGCCTGCACGCCGAGCGCCTCGACGCCGCCTTCGAGTCGATGATCCACTTCAGTATCGCCGTGGAACGACCCGACGCCGAGGTCCGCGAAAAACTCTGGCGCGCCATGCTGCCGGACGACTTCGTGCAGGCCCAAGCGAGCAAGCTGGGTGCCCTCTCAGTGAGCTACGAGCTGAGCGGCGCGCAGATCCGAGCCGCCGTCGACTGGGCTACCCAGCGAGGCCGAGCCAGGGGCGGCGATGCGCAGCTCGCCATCGCCGATCTCGAGCTCGGTGCCCGCAGCCAGCTGCGCTCCAAGCTCAGCGACTTCACCGAGGCAAGCCGTGTCAAGCTCACCCTCGAGCACCTGGTCTTGCCCGAGGACGTGATGAAGGACGTGGGCGAGTTCCTGGATGCTTGCAAGCACCGAGCGCGGGTGATGTACGAGTGGGGGTTCAACAAGCGCCTCGTCACCGGCAAGGGCTTGGTCGCGCTCTTCGCTGGCGAGGCAGGTACGGGAAAGACGCTGTGTGCGGAGATCTTGGCGAACGAGCTCGATCTGCAGCTTCAGATCGTGAGCATCCCCAAGGTCGTGAGTAAGTGGGTGGGCGAAACCGAGAAGAACATCAGGCAGATATTCTCCCACGCACGCGCCCAAAATTCGATGCTGCTCTTCGACGAGGCCGACGCGCTCTTCGCCAAGCGCGTCAAGGTCGAGCGCGCGCAGGACCACTACCAGAACATGGAAGTGAACATGCTCCTGCAGGAGGTCGAGCGCTTCGACGGCATCATCATCCTGACCACCAACCTCGAGGCCAACATCGACAGGGCCTTCGAACGCCGTATTCTCTTCAAACTCGAGTTCCCCGTTCCCGAGGCGCCCGAACGCGAGCGGATCTGGCAGACCCTGATCCCCAAGAAAACCCCAGTCGACGACGACATCGACTGGGAATTCTTGGCCGAGCAGTTCGAGCTCACAGGTGGACAGATCAAGAATGCCATCATCCGCGCCGCCTACCGCTGCAGCGCCGCAGGCCACGGCATCACTCAGGATTCGCTCGAGCTCGCCGCGCAACAACAGGCGGCTGCCGCTGGCCGGCTAGCCCGAGACGATTTTGCTTGAGCGCGTGCGTTTTTTGACGTTTTCAATGGCTCGAATCCTGCTTCAAGCGACCGGCCCCCTGCTCTCGGGGCCTGGAGGTGTCATGTTTGGTTTACCTTTGACGCGCCATGGCGAAGCTCGCTGGCGCTGTTCGACACGTCCCACGATGCTTGGCCTGCTCAGCCTGCTGTGCATCCTGGCAAGCAGCGCTGCAGCGCAGGCCTCGACCTTCGATCCGCTCACCGGTCGGCTCAGCGTCAGCGACGCCGCCTACGGCTTCGGCTTCGATCATGTCGGCGGTGGGGCCAACGCGGTCCTGCTGCAAGCCCTTGACTGGTACGGCTCGCTCAGTGATCCGGCGACGCGCATCGTTCACGATCCCAATGGACTGGAGGGCGGCGCCGCTTTCGAGCTCGGGGCCGAGCTGATGCAGGCGACCCTCGATTTGAGCGCCATCCATAGCAGCTTCGTCGGACGACGCGTCGAGATGCGCCTCTGGGTGCAGCCCCGCGGCACCATGGCCGCCGTCAAGCTCAACTACGTCGCGGGTGACTGGTTCGCCTATCAGTATGGCTTCGATTATGAAGCTGCTTTCCCGCTGGGCTATGGCCTCTCCTTCATGCCCACCGGCCGCGCCACCGACGACGGATGGCAGGAGCTGAGCACCGGCCCCATCGACTACGCCGCTGGTGGCGTCTTGCCGCCAGCCTTCGTGTCCATGGCTGATGTGCAGTTCGACGGGATGTATTCAGACCCCAGCGTCGGCTACGATTTCAATGTTCGGGTGGGCATCGACGCCTTCGAGATCCTGGACCTGGGACCCGCAGCCGTGCCCACCTCGACTTGCTCGCTGGCCACTGAGGCCAGCCTCTGTGGTCCCCAAGGGCTGTGCCTCTACGGCCGCTGCGTCGACAGCGCGCTGGCCATCGGCGCGAAACCCCTCGCCGCCATCCTCGACGACTATGTCGAGCGCCGCATCTTCGAAATCGAAGCCTTCGAGGCCATTCGCTTGCGCCTGCAGAACCCCGGCGCCTTCTCGTCAGCCATGCGCGCGTCGAAAACCGTGCCAGAAAAGCGCTTCTGGACACAGCTTGCCTTGGCCTACGAGACCCTCGTCGATGGCCACAGCCTGCCCCCCTTGGCCGCCTACCCCTTCCCGCCTGCCTCGGGCTACTGCGTCTACATCTCCGAGGCGGACCTGCTCCCCAACGGGGGCCTCGCGCCCATGGTCTACACCACCAAACGACGCTACGCCCCCGCCGCGCTGCTGCACCCAGGCGATGTGCTGGTCTCCATCGATGGCTTGCCCGTGGCCGACTGGCGAGCCCTCGCCGAGCGCCTCTTCTACTATGGTGGTGACCCCAGCGCCCGTGAGGTCCTGCAAACCCCAGAGCTGGTCCGCGCCGCTGCCTACACCGGCGCCAGCATGCAGTTCGCGCGCTGCGGCAAGACCACACCGTGCACTGATGCCGAAGTGGAGACGGTGACCGTCGACTACGCCCAGCTCTTCGGTCAGTCCATCTGGGCCAATCAGACCGTCAACGAGTGGTATTCCGACGAGGTCTGTGACTTCCGCTTCAGCCACCCGGTCAACAGCCCCAATGTCGGAGAATACGAGTTCGCCGGCAGCACCACCGACCGCGGTGTTCGGGTCGTAGAGTTCAACGGATTCCCCTCCCTCCAAGGCGGCTCGGCCTGGATGAGCACTATGAATACAGCACTGCAAGGCGCACCACCGCTGCTCATGCTCGATCAGCGCCGCGGCGACGGCGGAAGCCCCGACTCCCTCATCGCCCTCAGCGCCCTCCTCTTGGGCCCCAGCGACACCCTCAGCACCGAGTCCTTCCCGCTCTTCGAGCCGTATTTCGACAACGCTCTGCTCGCCGCGCTACGACAGTGCGGTGATAGCTGCGGAGGCTACTACACCTGGACCGTCTCCGGGGGCTCGGCGCCAGCGGCACAGAACGCCAAGCTCGCCGTGCTCTTCGGAATCGACGTCTCGGCCAACGACTTTTTCTCTCGAGGTCTGCAGTATCGAAGCGCTGAGACGCGCTTCTTTGGCGCCGCACCGAGCTATGGTGCCTTCGGGGTGAGCCACAGTCTGGCCAGCTACATCGGTGAGGTCACTGGCGGTGCCTACCAAGGCTCCGATAGCATCTTCTGGACGAACACCGCCCCCACCAGCGTCGCCAACCTCGCCTTCGAGTCTGGACAGGGCGTGCCGGTGCACGAGACGGTCTACCAAAAACAGAGTGACGCCGTGCTCGGACGCGACACCCTCTACGAAGCCGCCATGAGCTGGCTCTTGCCATGATGGAGCAGCCAATGTCACTACTCTTGCGTTGCTCCAAAAGCCTATTCCCGCTGCGTCGCGCTGCTTTCGGCGCGCTGACGCTGCTCCTCGTGCTCTCACTCGGCTGCGATGATCACGTCTACGAGCGAGAAGCTGCGCAGCTCGACTTTCCAGACCTGAGCTATGGCGATCTCGATTGGGTTCAGCCCCCACCAGATGTCGT
>JAVFAO010000123.1:0-16545 GCA_034002465.1 Myxococcota bacterium | reverse complement strand
GGCCCGAAGCATGAGGGCAACGAGGCAATCGAAGCGGCCGCAATCTTTCGAGCCCGGTGTGTCGACTGCGTTGACGATTGGCCAAGCAGATCGTAGAGATCTCTGCCAGGCTCGGGCCGTTGGAGGATAGCCATGTCGTGTCCAGATTTGCCGCTGTTTCAACGCTGGCCGCAGCTCTGCCAACGCATCCCCACGCACCCCATCGGTCACTGGCCTAGCCCAGTCACGCAGCTTCGACTGGGAATCGGTGGCGCTGAGCTCTGGCTCAAGCAGGACGACCAGTCCGGCCCGTTGTACGGCGGAAACAAGGTTCGCAAGCTGGAGTTCATCCTCGGTTCTGCCCTCAGCAAGGGCCACACCGAGCTCTGGACCGTCGGCGCCGTCGGCAGTCACCATTGCCTCGCGACGGCCATCTATGCCCGGGAAGCCGGCCTCGATACCCATCTGATACACTTCCCACAACCCCTCACCGATCACGTCAAGAGGAACATCCTCGCGGTCGCTTCGACCGGTGCGCATCTGCACTTGGTGTCCCGCCAGAGCCTGCCGGTCGCGATCCTGCGCGCGCGTATCGCCAGCCTGATTGCTGAACGTCGCGAACGCCCTGGCTTTCTCTTCGTTCCAGGGGGCGGCTCCAACGATCTCGGGACACTCGCCTTCGTCAACGCCGCGCTCGAGCTGGCAGAACAGATTCGGGCAGCTATCCTGCCCACGCCTCGACGGCTCTTCGTCGCAGCCGGAACCTGCAGCACTCTGGCCGGTCTGTGGTTGGGCTTGGCCATCGCAGGCCTGCCAACCCAGGTCATCGGTGTCCGCGTGGTCGACCGCTTCCTCACCAACACCGCCGCCGTCAAAGTGCTCGCAGCACGAGCCCTGCGCGTGTTGATGACTGCGGGCGTCAAACTCCCAGCAAGAAAGCTGCTGATGCGCCCAGTCGTGCTCGAGCACACACAATTCGGACCAGGCTACGGTGAACCCACCCGTGAAGCCATCGATGCCCTCAGCGCCCTAGAGCAAAGCGACGGCATCCGGCTCGAGACCACCTACACCGCCAAGACCCTCGCAGCATGGATGGCCGCGGCCCGCTCTGGAAACGCCGAGGGACCAAGCCTTTTCTGGAATACGTTCAACAGCCAGCCACTACGGCTCGCGGAAGACGCCTTCGAGCGTCTGCCCAGCGCCTATCAAGAAATGCTCGGTCATGACCCAAGGCAAACCTAGGCGGCCTCTACTGACCTGACGACGACTGCACAACAGCCCCCTTGGAAACGCAACTTCTTGTCGATTGGGCGCTTGTCCTGTTCCCCCAAGTTCTCGCTGTAGAAGAAGGAGAAAGCGTGCAAACGCAACAGCCAATCGACTGGCTCCACCCTCGCCTCATCTTCGTGTGTTCAGGCAACATCTGCCGCTCCCCCATGGCTGAGGGGCTCGCCCGCGAGCGCTTTCGGCAAGATGGTATCGAGGCCACTGTCATCTCCATGGGAACACTCAACCTCCAGGGGCGCAAGGCCGAAACCGCCGCCATCGAGGTGATGAGAGAGCTTGGAATCGATATCTCCGGACACCGCTCTCAGGGGCTCAACTCGACCCTGCTCAACCGAGCCGACGCGGCCTTCGGCATGACCCTCGATCACGTCCGGCGCATGCAGATGTGTGGTGCGAACGCCCTGCGGAGCAGCTTCTTGCTCGCCTCCTACGCCACACCACCGTTGCCCGAGATCTGGGATCCCATGGGGGGCAGCCTCCAAGAGTTCCGGGAGTGTCGGGAGCTCATCCGAGAATGCATCGAGCGCTGGTACCTGAGAGAGGTGCTTCCTCACCTCGGAAACACACCCAAAGGCTGACCCATGACCCGCCCTGCTCAGCTGCTCTGCATCGACCTGAAGGAAGAACTGCTCCTCAAAGCAGCGCTCTGTGCCCCACCCGACGCTCCCGCATGGGCCGCGCTCGAGGAAGCTGGGCTGCGCCCTGTCGGCGAGGCCTTGGTCGCACTGCAAAGCCACGACATCGACCAGCGCTGGCGCGCGCTCTCCCGCTACAGTCCGGCACAGCACCCCGCCATCTTCCAAGCCTTCCTCGAAGCCGCTCGAGCGCCCGTGGCCAGGCTACGAAGGGAGGCTGCACGAGCCTTGAGTGCTTACGAAGAAGCCAAAGAGGTGCTGCTGCCGATGCTGGCCGAGTCTGATCCCTACCTTCGTCGCGCAGCACAGAACGCGGTCAGGGCATGGCTCTTCGATGCCGAAAACGTGAGCTGGCGGGCGCAACATCGCAACAGCCCACTGGCCACACAGTGTCAACAGGCCCTCTGGGAGGCCCTGAGCTCAGCGGTTTCAGATGACGAGCAGCTCGATGAGCTCAAGGAGCTGGTCGTGCTGAGCTGTGACGAGCTCGGAGCGGTCCCTGCGCCGGTCTTGCAGCGCCTCGAGCAGGGCCCTGTCAACCCAAGCTTGTGCACCCGCCTCGCCAGCTCCTTCGAGCCCAATCACCTTGAACGACTTCTCGCGCTGTGGACTGGTCTCGAATCGAGCTCCCAGGCGGCACGCTTTCTGTCTGGCGTGCTCCTCGCTCCCCCTCGAGACGCCAAGCGAGTCTTGCTCCAGCTCAGCCCGGCCAAGCAGGAAAAAGGTGCACTGCTGGCACTCGCGCTGGGGCTCATGGGCCAAAGCAAAGCCGTCGATCTCGTCTCCAGCCTCAACCCGCAGCGCGAAACGGTCACAAGGCGCTGTTTGGAGGCGCTGATTTTGCTGGGGCCCGCTGCCAAAGCGGGCGCAGGGTTCATTGACACAGCGCGGCAATCCGAGTCCAAAGCAACGCGCCGCCTCGCCGAGGTATGCAGCTACGCCGTGCTTGGCGAGGGGGAGCTGCACGAGTTGGTGCAATCCTATGCTGAAGCGTCAGTCAGCTCGGACGCCGCTTCCGTCGATTTCGATGGCCTCGTTGGCATGACCGAAGAAGAGCGACTGCGAGGCTTCGCGCTGCGCGCGCTGCTCTGGACGAGCACGCGCCCTCAGCCGCAGCTCGCCCATGCGCTGGAACGCGCACGAACACCGGATGCCTTGTCTTGGTCCCTTGCTCAGGTGGCCGCAGAGGCCCTCGCCGAGTGGCAACACCGGCCGGTCCATGGCAACGACACCCTCGGCCTCTGGGCGCTCTTCTCCGCAGAGCGCCACAAAGCCTGGTCCATCGATGAGCTCGCCCTCGCGCTACGCTCCCCTGAGCTGCGTTGGCGCGCACGGGCACTCTCTGTGCTTGGCCCTCGCCGTGAGCAGGAAGAAGCACAGGCACTCATCGAAACCCGCCGAAAAGATCTCGCGCCGAGTATTCGCATGCTCGTCGCAGCGCTGCTCCCAGAAACATGACCCGTGTCGAGACTGCAGTCGTGCTGAGGCTCGACGAGGAGCGAACCATGAGAATGCCGCGAACCACTGCTCTGCTCTGTCTTGTTCTGCTCTGGGCCTGCGACGACGAAGCGCGACCGGGAACAGAGCTTCCGTCCGATCAAAACGAGCTGCTCGAGCTCAGCGACCAAGGCGAGCTCGAGCTCGGCCACGACGAAGAACTCGAAGTCGAACAGGACCTCGATGCAGAGGATATGGATTCGTCAGACCAGGAGGAGCTCGAGGAGCTGGACGATGAGCTCGAGGCAGACGAAGCCGATCTCACCGAGCTCGAGGATAGCGACCTTGTGGACGCAGAGGATGAGCTCGAAGACCTCGACGCGCTGCCTGATGCTGTCGACGCAGAGGATGAGGGGGAGGACCAGAGCAGCAGCGATCCCTATGAGGCCATCGAAGACCTGCGCAACGCAGAGCTCCGCGCTGCACTCGAGCAGCTCAGCTCGGCCACACATGAGCCGCTGGACTACGAAATCGCACGCAACCACATGTTCGGTGCTGACCAGGGTATCGGCTTCGAGGTCCACGATGGTCTGATCGAGTGTGTCTACACTGGTCGTACGGTTGCTCCCGATGGGAGCCAGCACCCAGACGGCGTCTGCACCTTGCTCGATGGCAGCCTACAGAGCTGCGGATTCAACACGGAGCACACCTGGCCACAGAGCCAGCTCATTCCGCCCGAAGACCCGACGGGACGAGCAGACCTGCACCACCTGTTTCCAACCTGGGATGTCGCCAACAACCGACGCAGCAACTACGCCTTTGGCGAGCCAGACTGCACGCCCGACACCTGCGACTGGGCCGAAGGAGGCTCCAAGCTCGGATCGAACGACTTGGGAAGCCGAGTCTTCGAGGTCCGACCAGAATACAGAGGAAACATCGCCCGCGCCATGTTCTACATGGCGGTGCGTTACGACATGTCAATCTCGCAACCCAGTGAGGGCATCCTGCGACGTTGGCACGACGAAGACCCTGTGGACAACGCCGAACGAGCGCGCCAAGACCAAGTGGAAGCGCTGCAGCACAATCGCAACCCGTTCATCGACCGGCCCGACTTTGCCAACTACATTTTGGACTACTAGGCGGATCGTTATTGAGAATGGAATACGATTACGGGGCTCTCGCTCACACCAACCAACGAGCTGTGATGTTTGAAATCCCTCATGGTTTCAAGCCATTGCTGACGCGCTTCAAATCCTGTCGAGAGGTGATTTCGACCGTCCACAGCGGACAACCAAGGCGAACAGCACATCGTCGAAGCATTTCACTCCCGCAACGCAATCGGAAGTGAGCAAAGGGCACTCCTTCCTCTCGACAATCCGCAGGATTTGCTGCTGTCGAGAGGTCGATGCCCGAGAGCGAACGAATGCAACGGGCGATTCGAAGACAGCCTCACTGTTCGAGCGTTGGCGCCGAAGCTGGTGCGCGAGCCCGTACAGAGAACAACCGTAGCTACGCGGGAGCCTGCCTGTCTTCGGAATCAGATGGCAGCATCGTTGGTTCGATGGACAGGTCGTTGGGCTCGTCGGCAAGGGGGGGGGAGATGTACGCGGAGCACGGGTTTGCAGACTTCGAGCGTCACCCGCGCTGTCTCATTGTTCTATCCAAGGACGGGGACGTGGTGCGAGCCAATGCGGCAGCACGCCAACGCTTCGACGGAATAGAGGGGGGACAGTCATTCGCTCAGAGGCATCTCCCCAGGACTCAGCGCTCAGCATTTGGAACGCTCCTCGCTCGGGTACTGTCTTCCTGGATTCCCGAGGCCTTCGACTGTTCCCTGAACGAGCAGACAGCATGGCGTGCCAACCTTAGCGTGGTCATCCTCAATGACCGCCAAAAATGTATTCTCATTTCCTGCACAGAAACGCCCTTGCTCGCTCACGTAGCAGCCCACGAGTCCATAGATGCCCTCGACCATCCTGTGGCCCGCGCCATCTGCCAATGCCTCCACGAGATGGTCTTCGTACTCGATAGTGAGCTTCGCTTCCGCAGCCACTTCTGCCCACATGAGCAGCATCTCTTCCTTGCACCAGGACAGTTCCTTGGAGCCAGCTTCGATGAGCTCCCCTTCCCGCAGGCAACCAAGGAGAGCATTCGCAACGCGTTGCTGCGCACCCTCGACACCGGACAGCAGGGAGCAGCACGCTACTCACTTGAGCTTCCAAGAGGCATTCAACACTACGAGCTGCGCAGCGCCCCACTGAGTTCACAGTCAGAACAGGGTGTCGTGTGTGTCATCAAGAATGTGAGCCAGCGTGAAGCGGAGGAACATGAGTTGCGCCTCCAGTCGCAAATCCAAACCTTGCTGACCAAAATCTCGACGGAATACATCGCCTTGGCGCCGTCTCAGCTCGCCGACGCCATCTCCGACTCGCTTACTCAGCTGGGCTCCTTCGTAGGAGCCGATCGCGTCTATGTCTTCGACTACGATTGGACCGGGAAAAGCTGTCGAAACACCTATGAGTGGTGTGCAGAGGGGATCGAACCCCAACTCGAATTGCTGCAGTGCATCAATCTCGCAGACATACCTGACTGGACACAGGCACACGCGCGTGGAGACATGATGATCGTCGAGGATGTCTGCAAGCTCCCCATCGATGATAACGTGCGCGCCATCCTCCAGCCACAAGGAGTGCAGAGCCTGCTCGCGGTACCCATCATGGGAACCAACGAGTGCCTCGGTTTCGTCGGCTTCGACTACGTTCGCAGTCGACATGTCGCATCTTCCTCAGAACGACAGCTCTTGACTCTCTTTGCCCAGATGCTTGCCAATGTGCGCAAACGCATCGAATCCGAGCTGGCGCTGAGTACCGCCAGAAAGAGCGCAGAGGCCGCGAATCGCGCCAAATCCGAGTTTCTTGCGAATGTCAGTCACGAAATTCGCACTCCAATGAACGGAGTCATCGGGATGACCGGGCTGTTGCTCGACTCCGAGCTCAGTCGCGAACAGCGCCACTATGCAGAGATCGTCAACAGCAGCGCTCAGTCTCTACTCGCACTCATGAATGACATTCTTGACTTTTCGAAGATTGAGTCGAAGAAGCTGCAGCTCGAGCCGCACGACTTCGACCTGCTCACGCTGCTCAACGAACTGCTCGTCTCGACTGAAGCCCTTGCTCCCGAAAAAGGCTTGCGCGTGAACCTGGACATTGATGCCGAGGTCCCAGTCAGCCTGCATGCCGACTCGGCCCGACTTCGCCAAGTCCTCGGCAATCTGCTCAACAACGCCGTCAAGTTCACGGCACAGGGAGAGATCGGCGTGCAGGTCGGCGTCGTGTTGGTCTGCAATGAGACGATTCATCTGCGCTTCGCCGTCACCGACTCCGGCCCCGGCATTCCTGCGGACAAGCAGGCCTTCGTTTTCGAGGCTTTCTCTCAAGTGGACAGCTCGAGCACCCGGCGTTTTGGAGGAACCGGGCTTGGGCTTGCGATCTGCAAGCAGCTCGTCGAGCTCCTCGGCGGTGAGCTGCAACTGAACACTGAGCTGGGAAAAGGCTCGGAGTTCTTTTTCACCGTGCCGCTGAAGCTGCGTCATGGCCACGACAAGCCTCTGCGAGGCTTGCGGCTCCTGCTGCTGGATGAGCCTCGCTGGCAACGAGCCAGCCTCCTCGCTCGCTTGCGAGCCTGGGCGATGCAGGTTACCGCCGTGGAAACCCCAGCGCTGGCGCTCCAGACGCTTCAAGCGGCTGCTCCCTCCCAGCCCTTCGTGCTCGCCATGCTCAGCTGCGATACCACGGCCGGCGGCGTTGAGCAGCTCACCAACTTGGCGCAGCAGATCCGAGCCGATTCGGCCCTGCAGAAGCTGAGCTTGCTGATGCTCGGCAACCGCCCCATCAGTCCCGAAAGGCTTCGTGAAAGGGGGTTCCAGGGCTCCCTTGCCACCCCTTTCCACCACGAAGAACTCCAAGCGCTGCTGCAGCTCCTCTTGCACCCCAGCTCCAAGCAAGCCGTCGGCAAGGTCGACTTGTGCAGCTCGGGACTGGCACCTCGCCCTCCCGGTGTCCTGCCATGGAGAATCCTCCTTGTTGACGACCACGTCACCAACCAACAGGTCGGGCTCAGCATCCTTCGCCAGCTTGGCGTCACAGCCAACGCTGTGGCCAATGGTACCGAGGCGCTCGCCGCGCTCTCCGCACAGCCGTACGATTTTTGCTTCATGGACGTGCAGATGCCCGTCATGGATGGTCTCGAGGCAACGCGCCGGTTGAGAGTCCGCGAAGGCCTGGAGAAACGGCCACGGCTACCCATCGTGGGCTTGAGCGCCCACGCTTCGCAAAGCGACCGAGAACGCTGCTTGGCGGCCGGGATGGACGACTACCTGTGCAAGCCCGTCACAACAAGGCTGGTCGCCGATTGCCTCGCTCGCTGGCTTCAAAAGAACGAACACAGAACAGCAGCACCGGCCTGTCCTCCCCCCGATATCGCCACCAGAACTGTGCAGTCTGACTTCGACCACCAGTCTCTTGCTAGGCGTCTGCTCTTCGACCAAGAGATCATCTGCGCCGCGCTGAGGAGCTTTGTGGACGACATGCCGAAGCAGCTTGCCCAGCTCGCAGCTTGCATCGAAGGGCAGAAGTGGAAAACCCTCACAGAACACGCACATCGTATTCGAGGAGCAGCCTCGACAGTCTCTGCAGATGTCCTCTCCAGGCACGCGCAGGAGCTCGAGCGACTCGCCAAGCTCGAAGATGAACAGGGAACTCTCAGGCAACACCAAACCCTCCGCGCAGCGTACGAGCGCTTTCTTCTTGCCTTGTCTGCGTCGCCGTTTGCTTGCCGTCGAACATGATGAGGCGCGGGCAAGTCAAACGTGACGTAGCGAACCAATCCGGCTAGACTCACCAGCGCTCGGAAAGCTCCGAGCCTGGTCGCCACTGCGAAATCCTTGGAATACAGCGATGCGCTGCATTCAAGGATTCGACAGATGAGCTATCAGGAGATGGCCGGCTACACAGGTGCAGACGGCATCTCTAGCAAGCGAGCTTGGAGGAAACGATGCCGGAGCTGCGGCTCAATGTGCTAACCAATGAGTGGGTCATCATCGCCAAGGAGCGCTCTTCTCGACCCCGCGATGTGTTACCAGAGCGAGCGCGCAGTGCTGTGCCAGAGCACGTGGCGGACTGTCCCTTTTGTCCCGGAAACGAAGCGCTCAGTGAAGAGCGCTGGCGTCTCTTCGACGACAAGATGGGCTGGCGCGTGCGCAGCGTGACGAACAAGTACCCTGCCTTGAGCATGGCAGTACCAGAGGTGCGGGTCGAGCGCGACGGGCTACGGGTACGCGCCGATGGTTTTGGTATCCACGAGGTGATCATCGACAGTCCGCGACATGACCTGAGCATTGCCCAAATGCGTGCCGAGCAAGTCAGGTGGCTGGTGCAAGCCTATCGACACCGCTACCGAGAGCTGTCTGCAGACCCAAGGGTGTGTCAGCTCATTCTGTTCAAGAACCACGGCGCTGCCGCAGGCTCCTCGATGACCCACCCGCACTCGCAGCTCATCGCGACCCCAGTGGTGTCCAACCAGGTCCGCGACCGCCTTCGCGGCATGGCTGAATACCTTGAACAGCACGGTCAGTGCATGGTCTGCAAGCTCATTGAAGACGAGCTCGCCGACGAACGACACTTGGTGCATGTTGGTCCACGCTTCGTGGCGATGGTGCCGTACGCCGCGCTCTCGCGTTTCCACACCTGGATCTTCCCGCGCCGACACATGGCTCGCTTCGGAGAGCTTGGTGACGACGAGGTGCAAGACTTTGCTCACACCCTGCATCTCGTCTTGGCCAAGATGGCCCAAGGACTTGGCGAACCCGACTTCAACTTCGTCATCCGCTCTGCCCCCAGCAGCTGTGCACCGGAGCAATTCCACTGGTATCTCTCGATCGTGCCCAGGCTGAACCGCACCGCTGGCTTCGAGTTGGGAAGCGGAATGTACGTCAATGGCTCTCTGCCCGAAGAGAGCGCCGCCTTTCTACGCAGTGTCGAGCCGAGCCTGGAACCATGAGCCCTGAGTGGGCTCAATACTGAGAGGAGGCCGTGCACTGGCCCTGCACACAGGCCAGCTTCGGCATCGCGCAATCGCAGGACACCTGCATGAAGAGGGATTCACTGCACTGCTCGCTGAGCTTCTCCCGCGCCTTGTCGTAGTCGTCACCTTCGGAGCGATTGATGGAGCGGTTGGGACAGGTGCAGTCCCCGCACACGTTGCCTGCGAAGACCGCAATACAGTCGTCGTCGCTGCCACACTGCTTGCTGAAGGCCTCGACGGAGAGCTGGAGCTCGTCCTCGATACAAGCAGCCAAGCCGAGCACCAAAACAAGGAGGGGAAGAAGCGCAAAAAGCGGGGTGTGAGCTCGATGCATGGAGTCCTCCTGCACGCGCACCTCAGTGCAGCTTCGCGACTTCGGCTCTGCCTGTCAAGCAGGCAAGCAAGAGGGCCAACAGGGCCAACAGGGCGGCCCGTCACAGGCTCGCGGGCCTGCCTGAGCCGCGACTCACGAAGGCTTTCTCGCGACGCAGCGCACGCAAACAGGCCCCGCAACCGTTGAGGATCAGCACCGACCGAGGAAATCTGTCGAGCGCCGAATGAATTGAGCTTGGATGGGCTTGACGCCGTTCTGCCAACGCGATAGGCAGGGTCATACAGGGACGGGGCCAGCGACGCTCTCCCCGTGATGGCAAGGTTGGCGAGCAGTCGCCGAAAACAAGCAGGCAGACCATGGACGAAAGCACGAAAACGATGCTGGTGGACGCGGTGAAGCAAGCCTTGATGGTCGAGCTCAAGGGCCAGCAGTTGTATTCTCATGCTGCCGATCAGGCAAAGGATGCCACGGCCAAGATGCTCTTTCGCGATCTGGCCAACGACGAGAATGAGCATATGCGTGTGTTGCAAGCCCAATACCGCAGCCTGCTCGCCGACGGCAAGGTGGATGTGGCGGCGCTGCATCCAGCAGAGGTCGATCACGCTGCCTCTCGCATCGTCACCGACGAGTTCCGCAAGTCCCTCGCACAGGGTACCTTCGAGCTCGCGGTGGTCAGCATCGGCTGTGATCTCGAGCGACGTGCCATCCTGTTCTACGAAGAGCAGGCGCAGAGAGCGGAGATCGCTGAACTCAAAGCGCTCTTCCAGGCGCTCGCCAAGTGGGAAAAGGGGCATCTCGAGGCGCTCAGCGAACTCGAGAAGCTCATGCAGGACGAATACTGGTCGCGGCAGGGGTTCGCGCCGTTTTGAAAGCGAGTGAAGCGAGGCCCGAGTCAGCGTCTGTCGCGTGCGCATCCGATGCGCATGAGCAGCGCTGCGAGGGGCTCGCAAGAGCGAGCGGAATCTTGATGGCTGCGAAGCCGCTTCGATGCCGCATTGATGTGGCGAAACGGGGCCAATGCGCCCCACGACAAGGGGATGTGGGATGAGCGAAGACACCCAGAAAGCAGAGCCTCACATCGAGATCGATTCCGAGCTCTGTAAGGGCTGTCAGCTGTGTATCGCGATCTGCCCGAAGAGCGTGATCGGCGTCCATGAGAAGCTCAACTCGTCGAGTTACCACCCGGCCTACTACAAAGGCGCGGGATGCACGGCCTGTGGCTTCTGTTTCTATGCCTGCCCCGAACCTGGGGCGATTCGGGTGATCAAGCCATAGCTGAGCATCGCGACGAAGCACCGAACGGCGGTCACGATCCGGCTTCTTTCAGATGCTCGCAGCGCCTCTGTGCGCTGTCTCGGCATCAACGATTCGGGAGAGCTCATGGCCAGACAATTCATGAAGGGCAATGATGCGATTATCCAGGGCGCCTTGGCCGCTGGGTGTCGGGCCTATTTTGGCTATCCGATCACCCCGGCGAGCGAAATCGCCCACGCTGCAGCCTTGCATTTCCCTGCAACCGGCGGCGTTTTCATCCAGGCAGAGAGCGAGGTCGCTGCCATCAACATGGTCTACGGCGCGGCGGGCTCGGGCATCCGCACCATGACCGCCTCCTCCAGTCCAGGCATCTCCCTCAAGCAAGAGGGCCTCAGCTACAGCGCTGGCGCGGAGCTGCCCATGGTCGTCGTCGACGTGGTCCGCGGGGGTCCAGGGCTTGGCAACATCGCCCCAGAACAATCCGACTACTTCCAGGCCACCAAGGGTGGCGGGCACGGCTGCTACAAGCTCATCGTGCTCGCGCCCAACAGCGCCCAAGAGATGTGTGATCTCACCGTGCTCGCCTTCGATCTCGCCGATAAGTACCGCAACCCCGCCATGATCCTCACCGATGGCTTCATCGGCCAGATGATGGAGGCGGTCACCCTGCCCATCGCTCAGCCCATCGACTTCGACAAGTCGAGCTGGGCCGTGCAGGCGAACGCCGAAACCCGCAAGAACCTCATCAGCTCCATCATCCTCGAACCAGAAGAGCTCGAAGCGCACATCTTCAAGCTGCGCGACAAGTACGAGCTCATCGCCAAGCAAGAAACCCGCTACGAAGAATACCGAACGGAAGACGCTGACCTGATCGTCGTCGCCTACGGTATCGTCTCGCGTATTGTCTACTCCACCATCGACGACGCCCGCGCTCAAGGGCTCAAGGTCGGCCTGCTGCGCCCCATCACGGTGTGGCCCTTCCCCACCCTGCGCATCCGCGAGCTCGCCGAAACTGCCAAGCTCTTCCTCTCCGCTGAGCTCTCCACCGGCCAAATGATCGAGGACATCCGCCTCGCGCTCGACGGACGTCGCCCCACCCATCTCTTCTGCCGTTGCGGTGGCGTCGTCCCGAGCGGTTCTGAAATCATCGAGCAATACAAGAAACTACTGGGAGGGGACCTGTCATGAAGATCATCGAGAAAGCGTCCGCCTTCTATGACGTTTTCGAGCGCAAAACCGCAGGCTCCAAGAAGGCCACCCACTACTGTCCAGGCTGTGGACACGGCAACATCCACAAGATGATCGCCGAGGCCCTCACCGAGCTCGGGGTCGCCGAGCGCTCCGTGCTCGTCTCCCCAGTCGGCTGCTCAGTCTTCGCCTACTACTACTTCGACGTCGGCAACTACCAAGCCCCACACGGCCGCGCCGCCGCCGTCGCCACCGGCATCAAACGCGCCAACCCTCACGCCATCGTCATGAGCTATCAGGGCGACGGTGACCTCGCCGCCATTGGTACCGCGGAGACCGTGCACGCTGCCAACCGCGGCGAGAACATCACCGTCTTCTTCGTCAACAACGCCATCTACGGCATGACCGGCGGACAGATGGCACCCACCACCCTCATCGGACAGCGCAGCACCACCAGCCCACTCGGGCGCCTCGAGCACTATCACGGCAACCCCGTGCGCGTCTGCGAGATACTCGCCACGCTGCCCGCCCCCACCTACATCGAACGCGTCGCCATCGGACACGCCAAGCACCTCACCCGTGCCCGCAAGGCCATCAAAAAGGCACTGCAAAACCAAGTCGAAGGACGCGGCTACAGCTTCGTCGAAATCCTCGCTCCTTGCCCCACCGGCTGGAAGATGGACCCACCCGCCGCCCGCGAATGGATGCTCGAGGAGATGACCAAGGTCTTCCCCTTGGGCGTATTCAAAGACGAAGGCGAGCACCGCGACGCCGAGTGGTTCCGCAAGTGCGATCCCTTCGATCCCGACGCCATCAATACCTACCTCGGCTCCAAAGAGCTCGAGGCCGCCGATGAAACCCTGCCGCTACCATACCCGCTGCAATGCAAGTTCGCTGGCTTCGGCGGTCAGGGCGTCCTCACGCTCGGCCTCTTCCTCTCGCAGGTCGGCCTGCACGCTGGTCACCACGTCAGCTGGATTCCCTCCTACGGTCCCGAGATGCGAGGCGGCACCGCCAACTGTCAGGTCAACATCTCGAGCAAACGCATCGGCTCCCCTGTCGTCGACCACCCCAACGTCCTCGTCGTCATGAATGAGCCCTCGCTGCAGGCCTTCCAGCATGAGCTCATCGATGACGGCCTCATGATCGTCGACACCACCCTCGTCGAGAGCAAAGCCCCTGAGCGCGTTCGCGCCGTCTACCTGCCTGCTTCGCAGATGGCCGACGAGTGCGGTACCGCCAAGGTCGCCAACGTCGTCATCCTCGGTGCGCTCTGCGCCGCCACCGGAGCCTTCCCACCCGAATTCGTGGAGAAGACCATCCGGCGTACCATCAAGAAAAAGCACCTGCTCGACGTCAACCTCGCAGCCCTCAAAAAGGGCTACGAGTTCGTTCAGGCCCAAAAGAGCTAATCGGACGCGCGCGCCAAGTCAGGCGCGCGCTTTGCTGCGGTCGAGCCATCGGCTCGTCGCGCCCGACCGCGCCAGGAGGAATCCTCATGTTGCGTGTTCGCCCCTTCCACGCCATCCGCCCACGACCAGAGCTCGCCCCCCAAGTCGCCGCCGTCCCCTATGACGTCGTCAACACTGAGGAAGCCCGCGCACTGGCCGACAACAACCCCATCAGCTTCCTGCATATCTCTCGCGCAGAGATCGATCTGCCCGCCGATACCCACCCCTACGACCCCATCGTCTACCAGCAAGCGCGTGCGGCCCTCGACCGCTTCCTCAGCGAGGGCACCTTCCTGCGCGAAGAACAAGCCAAGCTCTACCTCTACCGTCAGATCATGGACGGACGCGCCCAAATCGGCATCGTTGGCTGCTGCCACGTCCAAGACTACTACGACGACATCATCAAGAAACACGAAAAGACCCGCAAAGACAAAGAGGACGACAGAACTCGCCATGTCGTCGCCCTCAACGCCAACAGCGGCCCGGTCTTCCTCACCTACCGAGATGTCCCCGCCATCGACCAAGCCGTGGCCAAGGACACCGCCCAAGCCCCCCTCTACGACTTCACAGCCCCCGACGGCGTGCAACATACCGTCTGGATCGCCCAGGACGCCGAGCTCTATCGAAAGGCATTCGCCCAAGTGCCCACCGCCTACGTCGCCGATGGCCACCACCGCAGCGCCTCCGCTGCCCGCGCCGGCGCTGACAGAAAGGCCGCCAACCCAGCACACACCGGGGAGGAAGAATACAACTACTTCCTCGCCGTCCTCTTCCCCGCCAGCCAACTCGCCATCCTGCCCTACAACCGCGTCATCAGAGACCTCAACGGACTCAGCAGCGCCGAGGTGCGCGAGAAACTCGCCGCGCTCGGTAGCCTCGAGCCCTGCACCAAGCCCTCGCCAGAACGCTGCGGTCAGTGCTGCGTCTACCTCGACAAAGCCTGGTACCGCCTCGACTTCGATCCCAAGACCATCGATCACACCGATCCCATCGGCTCGCTCGATGTCTCGCTGCTGCAGGAACGTGTGCTCGCTCCCCTCTTCGGCATCTTCGATCCAAGAACCGACAAGCGCGTCGACTTCGTCGGCGGCATCCGCGGAACCAAGGAGCTCGAGCGCCGCGTCGACTCCGGAGAGATGGCCATCGCCTTCTCCATGTACCCAACCACCATCGAGCAGCTCCTCGCCGTCTCGGATGCTGGACTCATCATGCCGCCCAAATCGACCTGGTTCGAGCCCAAACTGCGCAGCGGGCTACTCGTGCACAGCCTCGACTGAGCAGCCTCGACTCAGCCGCGCACCCAGACTGCTCAACAAACATCCTCCCTCACTCGGTATGCGCGGAATCTGCTGAAACCTGCTCGATAACAAAGGGAAAAGAACTTTTCCTTCCACAAGAAGCGTCCCCCCGCGCGAGCCCTGGCTCGCGCTTGCCGCATGGAGTCATCATGAAGGTTCTCGTCGCTGACAAGTTCGAAGCGTTTGGTCTGCAGTCCCTCAAAGAGCTGGGATTCGAGGTCGATTTCCAGCCCGATCTGAGCACCGAGCAGCTCCCTGAGGTCGCCAAGACGCTGGGCTGCGAGGTCCTCATCGTGCGCTCCACCAAGGTTCCCGCCGCCGTCTTCGAAGCCGCAGCAGCCCTGCGGCTGGTCGTGCGCGCTGGTGCCGGCTACGACACCATCGATATCGCCGCCGCTGGCGCCAAGGGCGTCGCCGTCGCCAACTGCCCTGGCACCAACTCCACCGCTGTCGCTGAGCTGGTCATCGGACTGATGATCGCCGCCGACCGACGTATCCCCGCACAGGTCGCCGACCTGCGCCAAGGCAAATGGGACAAGAAGGGATATGCCAAAGCACGCGGCATCAAGGGCAGCACCCTCGGCGTCATCGGAATGGGCACCATCGGTCGCCTCGTCGCGCAGCGCGCGCTCGCCCTCGAGATGCAGGTCCTATACAGCGACATCGTCGCCTGCACCGAGCTCGACGCCAACCCCAACGTCCGACGCGTCTCCGTCGACGATGTCTTCGCCCAAGCCGACGTCATCACGCTCCACGTTCCAGGCTCTGGAGACACCAAACACCTCGTCAACAACCGCAGCTTGGGCCTGATGAAGAAGCATGCCCTGCTCATCAACACCTCACGTGGCACCGTGGTCGACACCGCCGCCCTCGCCGCCGCCCTGCGCGAAGGACGCATCGGCGGAGCCGCTCTCGACGTCTACGAAAACGAACCGGCTGCCACTGACACCGCCATCAACAACGAGCTCCTCTCCCTGCCCAACTTCATCGGTACACACCACGTCGGCGCCTCGACCGACCAGGCCCAAAACGCCGTCGCAGAGCTCGCCGTCGAGATCATCAAGACCTTCCGTGATACTCAAAACGTCATGCACTGCGTCAACAAGGACAGCTTGAAAGTCTGAGAGCGCTCGACCGCGCGCAAGCCCAAGCGCGCTGAAGCGCCGCGCCCTGTCGCAAAAGCTACATTGCTCACCAAAGCTCCATTCGGTACGCGCGCCGACGCGCGCCTACCGCTCGATAAGGAAACGAAGTCATGCCCGAACATCGAATTTTCAACTTCTCGGCCGGCCCTGCCGTCCTCCCAGAAGAAGTGCTCAAACAAGCGCAGACCGACATCTGGAACCTGCGCGGCAGCGGTATCGGCGTCCTCGAACACAGCCACCGCGGAAAAGTCTTCGATGCCGTCGCCAAAGAGACCGAGGCCAACTGCCGCAAGCTCGCCGGCATCTCCGACGACTACGAGGTCCTCTTCCTGCAAGGTGGCGCCACCCTGCAGTTCGCCATGGTGCCCATGAACTTCCTGCCCGCAGGGAGCAAGGCCGACTACATCCACACCGGCGTCTGGACCAAGAAGGCCATGGCCGAAGCCAAGACCCAAG
>JAVFAO010000122.1:0-16676 GCA_034002465.1 Myxococcota bacterium | reverse complement strand
GATCTGGCGAGGTCAGCACCTGGACCTCGACTTCAGGTCCGTGGGGATCCCACCAGAACGCGGGGAAGCCGTCGACCACCCCCTTGTTGCCCCTTGTGATGCAGGAGGCCCACTCTCCTGAGAGGCCGGACAGCACCTCGTGATTGGGCTGCCCAGGTGCGAGGGTGCCGTAGGAGATCAGCTTCGTTTCGGGCCGATCCAACAGCAGCTGGAAGAGCAGGAGCTGCACCGGCACCACCGCACCACAGACCTGTTCGTCGCGGGCAACCTTCTCAGTGTCGGGCCCAAATGAGGTCTTCTCACCGTGGGCGATGTTGGATCGCACGATGTAGAGGACCTCCGTCGCCCAGCGAACAGCCCGCTGGTCGTTCTCTTCTGTCGGGTCGTCCTGCGTGCACACATAGGCATTCGCCAGCTTGTGATGTTCTTCCGACGCCTTCTTGCGAAGACCGGCGGGTGTCTCCTGGTCTGGGCGGTAGCCACCGTCCTTCAGCGTTTGATGGTTCATCACCGGCGGTTCAAGAAGGGCGAAAGCGCGAAACTCGGAACTTCGGACGAGTTCGGACGATTCGCTCGCATCCAGACCCGTCACAATCATCTCCCGGAAGGTCCTGACCTCTCCGCATACGAAATCCGCGTGCTCACGCGACCATGCCGTCTGGAGGTTGTTCAGCCCGTCGAAGAGTGACTTCGTAGTCTCAGTCGCCCGACGCGAGCTCATCTCGTCGAGAGCATGGTTGTAGTGGATCAGTGCCTGAGCGAGATAGCCGGCGTCTTCGGAGTCGGTGAGAAAGCGCATGGGGTTCCTCGGTCTCTGCATCGGCTACTTCTTCGGGGAGCGCTTCTTGTCGTTGAACTCCGGTAGTCTTCGGTGGCGCTCGACATACGTTGCCAGGCACTCATACTCGAATGCCGCGACCTCGCCCATCACCCGGAGGTCATCAGCCGAGTTGCTGCGCACGTTGCATTCGAAGGGATGGGCCGCGACGTAGAGGGACAACGCCAGGGCATCGTAGCCGGCGTGCTTGTATCGGAAACGAGCCGCTCCGCCGTGGCCCTCTCTGCCTCGGATCGTCTGATCGAACTGGCCCAGCCTCTGCCGCAGACCGCCCGTGGAGTTGGTCATCCCGATTATATGCGATGTCCTCACGCCACGCGAACTGCTCGTCCGAGACATCCGATTCTGAGATGGCGATCGCGTACACGCCAGGCCACTGGAGCCCCGGAATGTCGAAGCGATTCGACCACGCATGCCAGGGAGTGAATGCGCCTGACATCATGCGCGGCCTACGGAGTCTTCGGCACGTCGCCGTAGTCGGCCGGTGCCTCGTGCAGATAGAAGTACTTGCCATCCTTGATGATGATTTCGACATCTTCGTCATACACATCATGGAGGTCACCCCTGCATGCAAGAGCGGTGCTCGCCTGGGTACCAATCTCGCGGACGACGCCCTGTTCCAGTGCCCTGTACTTGAACTTCTCATCAACCATGCTCGGCACTGCGGCCAGGAAGGCATCCCACCCCAACCTAGACCTGCGCTCTTGGGTTAGGTCTATCTTCAGTCTCTCGACCTGTCTGTCGTGCCACGCCCGCAGGCGCACTCTGGCTTGCTCAGACTGCTCAACGTACTTCTTCAATATCGAGTGACTGCTCTCGGACGAGACGGAGCCTCTGCCGAGTAGGTAGGTCAGGTCGCTGATTTCCTCAAGCACGACAATCAGAGCGTTCTGGTATCCCAGCAGCATCGCCAACTCGCTGACGCGGTCTTCATACTCCTTGTAGTCGGGGCTTGGATTGGCACTCGTGATGCCGTCTATCGTGATGATGACCTGCCCCAGCAGGTCAGTCGCTGTAATCCTCAGATGGTCGAGTGTCTGCATCTTGATGTGCCGCTGAGTGTCGTCCTCCATGATTTCGGAACTGAACTGGGAAATCTCGCCGACATGGGCAATCAGCGACACGATACGGCTCTTGAACTCCCTGTCCTGGAAGTTGCCGATTCTGTCCACGCTCTTGGTCAGAGTCTCTAGCCTGTTGTTGATTTCGGACATGTAATACTGCCCGACTACCAGAGAGCCGACGTTCATTACGTTCGCCACGCCGCTTGCCACAGCGGTCGTCTTCGAAACGTCCACCTTCACGAGATTCGCGTTGGCTCTGAACGGGCTGTTGGCGGCTGTTCCTCCACGAGCGAAACCGCGATACGCACCTTCCATCGTCCTGGACTTCGCCAGCGTCATACCCGCTGGCAGTATCGCTTTGTAGAGTTCCTGGTTCTTGAGAGCGGTGTTTGCGGCTGTCCTCGTTGCGGTTTGCGCCATCGCTGGAACCGCTTGCGAGATACGAGCGATGACGGTGCTGTCCGAAATCTCTGACAGCCGCGCTTCGTCTAGAGCAGTCGCCTCGGGCAGCAAGGCTATCGACACGAAGACCTCGTCCTCTTCGACATCCTGCGCATCAGGTACATCGGGCGCTATCCGCGCCAGGGCTACCGCTTGCTCACGCTCACCGGTAATCAAAGGCTCTCGCTTCGGTGATCTCAGGACTAGGGCCGCTATCAGGGCTGCGATCAGGAGAACCGGTATTGCGATCCACAGGTAATCCACGCGTCTCCCTCGTCACTGGCGCTCGTCTTGATCATGGACGCCGTTCTCTTGGCACCCAAGGCACCGTCCGAGCTACTCAGCGATGCCCCACAGGGTCTTGAGTCGACCCACCGTGTAGTCCCACTTCGGGCTCGTCGGTCTCGCGACGGTGTTCTGGTTTGCCAGAAAGCCCTTCTCCCAAACCCCGTGATTGTACGGAACGGTGTGTAGCCATCGGAGGCCGACCGCGTAGGTCCCACCGTCGGGGTCGTCGGCGATCCTTCGAACCTCGGGGGACGGGACAGCTTGGGTGACGGGAATAGCCACTCCGCCCCGCTCGACCGTGAAGTCATCGACCGCCGTGCGCGTCTGGGTGACGATGCCTACCGCACCGAACCCTTTGCCGGCCCCAAGGTTCATCCAAACGCGGTCACCCACATTGAGCATGTCCATCGATCTCCAGTACCAGTCGCCGCCGCCGGCGAGCAGGAAGCCGTACTTGAGTCCTGCCTCTACGACGTCCTGCGGGTATCCGAAGATGGCGTAGAACTCGCCGTTCCAGCGCCCGGGTCTGGTCACGGCACCTTCGTCGGCGGTAGGCTCCACCAGCCATGAGCGCGATAGGTACTCCGCGCCCCCGTCTTGGAAGAATGAGAAGAACACCGCGTTGATGGGTGTGCCGTAGTTCCTCTGCAGGTAACGAACGACCCGCTCGGACTCGGGATGCAGGTCGGTCGCCACAATCACCATCTCGTGCGAGGTGTTCACTTCCTCGGGGATTGCGACCCCGAAGTAGTCCTTGAACGCGTCCTGGAGCGCCTCCGTGGACCCTGACTGCCATCTCTCCTGATAGGCCGCGTAGATCGATGCGATGTCCTCATATTCCAGGTCCTGCACCCATGATGCGTAGTCCAGAACCTGAGAGACGACCTCCCGATCCGTCCGGTCACGCTTCAGTTCAAGGATGATGACCGTGCCGGACTCATCCAGCGCGAGCAGGTCGATAAAGCCACCGTGGTCCGTGGGAACTTGGCGACCGATGACCAGCCATTTCCGTGGCTCGGAGACGATCGAGCAGTCTTGCTGGAGTATCTCTTCCAGCCGCTTCTCGTAGTCGATCGCCGTGGGCTGGATGCGAGTGGGTGTGCCCCCATCGCCAATCCGCCAGAAACCTGTCTCTAGAGACACTGCGCATCTCCTCCCGGACCCCCATGTGAGTCCAGTGTACCTATCACCCCCGACAACAGCCATTGGTGAGGGAAGGACTATAAGGATCATTCTTGTTGGATCGCCGGCTGATCGGCTCTCGAAAACAGGTGCAATTTCTTGTTTGGCGCTGGCCAGCACAAGACGGGAGTGTGTCATGCAGCAACGTCCGGTGAACGAGCAGCAGCTTGAGGTCCTCAGATGGATCTCCGTGGATTGCCCTGGGGGAGTCATGACCGACTTCTCCTACAAGACAAGCGCGATTGCGCTCCGAAACCTTGGGCTTGCCGAGGTATCCAAGCGGGGTGGCTGACACGCGAGCATCACGGAGGCAGGGCGCTACTACCTAGAACATGGTCGCTACCCCGGGGAGCCACCCAGGTCCGTCCCGAGACCCAAGACGCCAACTGCGAATCCGCAGAGCTCAATGCCGGCCAAGACGGTCGAGCCGGTTCGCGAGGAGAAGCCACCCGAACGGCCCGAAGAACCGGCAGACGCGGCCGTGCCCAAGCGGATTGTCCACGTCCCCAAGTCCATGCGCCGACCCCATCCCATCGTTGTCGAACTGCGGGACAGCAAGAAGCTTCATGCGCTCACGAAGCGCATCCGGCCGAGGGCGCTGCGAATCGTCCAGGCACTGGCCATCGCAGCGGAGAAGGATGGGTGGACTGTCCAGTCGACCGCTCATAGTCGGAACCGTTGGAGCCAGGAATGGGGCAGCAAGGACCTCTTCGTCATCAGCACCGGTGAGTGCACGGTCGGCATCACGCTCGTCCAGGAGAACGACCGCACGCCGCACGTCCACACCGCGTATGAGATGAAGGAGAAGGAGCGCTACAGCTGGACTCGGATTCCCGAGTACGACTACCGCCCGAGCGAGCGTCTTCGGCTCGAACTCGGGTGGTCCGCGCACGGCCGTCGATATCGGTGGGCAGACCGAACTCGATGGAGACTTGAGGACAAGGCCGGTCAGGTTATCGACGAGGTAGCGAAGCGCCACGAGGAGGCCCGGGAAGAGCGCATCGAGCGGGAAGCCAAGGAGGCAGAGCGGCGGCGACTCGTGGAAGAGGCCATCGCACATGCGAAGGTTCAGCTGGTCGAATAGCACCGCGAGAAGGCCCTGTTCGAACAGGTGGATGCATGGCGACGGGCGAGCCTGGTGCGTGACTACCTGGCCGCGATGGACGCGCACATCGCCGACATCTCTGACGAAGAGGAGAAGGCCTCGGCAACCGAGTGGTTCAACTGGTGCCGCCAGCGGCAGAAGGTCTTGGATCCCCTACATGGTCCGATCAGATTCCCCGATGATCCCGAGCCAACCGATGAGGCGTTGCGACCATTCCTCCCGGAATGGATGCGCCGAAGATGGTAGCAGCTCCGAAAGCGCCAGAACTGCCTGCCAGAGGACCCCACGTGCTGCATTCTCCGAAACAAAACCCGAGAGTCACCTGGGGGCCTCATGGGTGGAAAGACCGGGCGGCCGAGAAAGCACCCACAACCTAGCGGGCTCGATGACAACATCTACTGGAGGCCAGGAACGGATCCCAAGATAGGCAGCTTCCACGTTGCCTACACAGACCCGGTCACCAAGACGGGCACGACCCGGGTGATCAAGAAGAAGGTGCCCAAGTCCCAGCTGCGCAATCCGGCCCTCATCGATGAAGTCAACCGCCTTGCTGCAAGAGAGGTGGAAGAGCACACCGGTCAGCCGTTCATCGTCTCCCACGACATGACCGTGAGGTTTGCCTGGGAGGACTTCATCGAGAACAAACGCAACCGCCGAAACAAACCCCTTCAGCCCAGCACCAAGCAGGACTATCAGAGCATGTACGAGCACTACATCCTCGGCGCTTTCACCACCTCCTCTCGTCCTAGCCGTAAAGGCAAGACGCGAAGACGGGAGAAGTCCTTCTACCAGATGACTGAGGAGGAGAAGGCGTCTCTAGATCCTAAGAAGCTCAGGCAATTGGAGCGGAGGCAGAACAAGGGACTCGCCAATCTCACGCTGAAGGAAATGGGCACCGTATGGGTCGACAAGGACCATCCCCACGGAGCAAGTCGAATCCAGCGCTGGCAAGAGTGGATGGATACCCGAGCGTGGCAAGGCGACGGACCCGAGCCCGACCGGGAGCAGCGCGAGAAGCTGGGCCTTATCAGCCTCAAGCGTAGAGCGAACGTGCTGGCGCTGATGTCCTCGTTCTTGGGCTACTGCTACAAGAAGAAGTGGACGCCCACCAACCTGGGCAAGGAGATCGAGGTGCCAGCAGGCACGGACCCAGACTTCAAGGTGCCCGAATACGAGAAGCTGATGGAGCTCCTCAGGGCGCTTTCGGGGCAGGATCGCGTGTTCGTCGAACTGGCCCTGTACTCAGGGCTGCGTGCCGGAGAACTTGCCGCGTTGGATTGGGAGGACATCGACTACAAGAACCAGGTGATCAAGGTCCGACGCTCCTTCACCCATGGGGCGATGAGCGACACCACGAAGGGTGGCAAGCCGCGCAGGGTCCCGCTGCACGACCGGATCATCCGGCTGCTCAAGAACTGGGAGAAGGACTGCCCAAGCGACACCATCGTCTTCCCTACCAAGAGATACCCGACGGATGGGACTACGCCCGATGTCGAGAAACGCATGTCGGTCGACAGCTTCCGCCAGCGCGTCTGGAAGCCAACGACCAAGTCGGTCGGACTCGACGGGGTCAGGATCCACGACCTGAGGCATAGCTACGTCACGTGGCTCGTCTCGTTGAACATAAACCCGTTCCTGATTTCGGCTGCGGCCGGCCACCAAGATCCACGGACAACAAGAATCTATCTGGATCTCGATCCGAAGCTATACAAGTCGGTTCGGGACGCCTTCAACGCCCCGAAACGCAAGGAAGGTCAACCCGCTGACCTCACGGATGCCGAGATTGCCGCACTGGCTCGGCCACCCAAGGAGAACGCCACCGGCGTTCAGCCGAAGACAAGCCCGAAGCCAAAGCCTGGGGGCGGCATCAGGATAGTGGGCGGCAAGGCGAAGCCACCACGCAGAAGCTGAGTTCGTAGAGCATCAGAAGCATGCGCACGGATGATCAATAGCGCCAACTCCATCAATCGTACTGCCAAAATCTCTCTAGAGGCGTCGCTGCTTTCGCTTCTGAGACCGGTCTCCGAGATTGTCGATGATGGTCCGATCTACATCTGCCGCTTCAGTCTGCCTTGAGAACACATGCTCATGTCGGTCTCGCTCATCTGTACTGCGGTGATAGAGGTAGAGTCTCGGGCCGGATCGACCTATACGCCTGATCTCGTTGAAAGGTATGCGATGGCCATCTACTGATACACCCTCAGGATCCAGCCGGAGCGTGCCCGGAAGAGACCTGAGCTGTGTCTCAATCGCACGGATCGACGCCAACAGTTCATTCTTGCGCCGCCAGCGAACCACAGGGCTACTTGCGCTACCGATTAGAGACCTCGCTGCTCGATTGCCTGATACTCCTCTTCAACCTCAGGCGGAACCGACGGTCGCACACGCTTCAATGCAGCAACAAAGGACTCGTGCCCTATCGTCTGGTTGGATTGCATTGCCGTCCTGGCAGCCTCGTCGACCAGGAAGCGAATGTCGCTCGCCGAGAATCCAGCAAGTTCCTTCGCCAAAGCCGTAGTATCGAGTTCCGCTGCGACTGGTCGGCCACCCAGGTGAAGACCGAGCATCTCCTCGCGAGCCTCGAGATCTGGAGGGCCAACGTATACCAACTTGTCGATCCGCCCAGTGCGACGAACAGCCGCGTCGATCTTCTCCGGCTCGTTCGTTGCGGCGATGACCAGCACCCCTCTCTCGGCGCAGCTACTCAGATGCGCTAGGAACTCATTCACTTCTTCGGCTTTGTACTGCTGCTCACCGCCAAGCTCGTCTCTCGCAGGCACGAGTGCCTCGAACTCGTCGATGAACAGCACCGATGGCGCCTGTTCGAACGCCGACTCGAACATCTCTCGGATGCGGAGCACGCTCTGATGGATGTAGGAGCTCGCGATCTCAGAGGGGATGACCTCAATGAAGGTCTGCTCGAGCTCCTCGGCCAGTTGCCGGGCTATATAGGTCTTGCCACACCCCGGAGGACCGAACAGCAGTATTCCGTTCGGAATCGAAAGACCGTATCGCAGGAATGGTTCAGGATTGCGCACCGGCGCCACAACTTCGCGCAACAGTAGTTCCTTGAGCGCGTGCATGCCCGCAACTCTCTCGAAACCCTGCCCATGCTTGTGAAGTGAGGCAGCTGGCTCCAAATCGAAAGTCCGCCGATCTAGGTTCTCAGGCCCCTTGCAACCAAGCGCATCCATGAGACCCGACAGCCGGAAGAGACCGCCACGTGAAGTAGTAGGAGCGAGGCATCTGTCTACGGTCTTCGACAGGTGCCCACCCCCATGCTTCGACCAACGAGAGAATGGCGGCGGCGATGCCAGGGAAGTATCTATAGCTACGCCCGTGGCGCAACGATAGAACGCTGCCGCGACAAGCCGCACCATCTCAGCCTCATCGGCCGGCGCCTCACTGGCGGGGAACAGAGCGCATGCGGCAGTAGTCGCCGCTGAATACCAAACGAGGTCTGGGTCGAAGTCCGGAAACATGCCCGAGGAACGAGTCCCATCAACAAGGCCGACCATGGCACAGAATAGCTGATGGAGCGCCTCCTCGTCAGAAGAATCCCGGTCGAACACCGACAAGCGCTGGCCGCCCATTTCAAGCACGGCAGTTTCCATCCCTTGGGGCAGATCCTCAGAATCCAGCACTCTGAGCACTGCAAGCAAGGACCTTGGCTGAAGCGCCCACCAGTCGCCTAGGCCGCTAGGCCCGTCGATCCGGCCCTTGGGACATAGCACTAGGAGCAGGGCCGCATCGGCACCGCCTGTGGTTTCGAGTTCGTACAGCTCAAAGCGTTCGTCCACGCGGATCACGGTCACAACCGGCGGAAGGCCCGCCAGTGAGTAGCCGCTTGGTAGGGTTGGCCTGCTATTCGGCATGGTGATCAGAACCTCCGTAGTCCTGATCTCATCACGCGGTCCCGGGCTTCGTCGACATCCTCGTCTGGCTGCAGTCGCCACAGTGCGCGAACCGTCGTTCTCAGCCGCTGCCCGTCACCTGTTGTGTTCGCCTCTCGACCTTCCGCAATCAGGCGCTGTGCCTCGTCTCGATCAACGAAGTAGACACCCGGACTGCTGAGGTCTTCGAAGATGTCCCTCCAGAACCAATCCTGATCGGAAAGCACACGCCACCTGAGCGCATTCATCTCCTTGGAGATGGCAACGAAGGCCGCCTTGTCGCCAACCGCTGCAGCTTGTTCGAGCTTGCGACTCAACTTCGCGAACTGCTGCTTGTCGAACGCCGTGCCATACTTCTCGACCACACCCCTCGCGGCCTCGGTCTCCTCTGTCGAGAGCGCCGTTTCGTTTGACTCTGTGTGCTCCTGCCACGCTCGCTCCAGGCGACCCAAGTCACCGCGAATCGCCCGAGCCCGTTCAACTGCCCGCCTCGCGTCGTCGGGGTCGAGCTCCTCCGAGAGCTCCATAGCTTCGTCGAGGTTCCCTTCAAGCTCCTCCAGGCTGCCCCGCAGTTCATCCAGCGCCTGGTGGAGGGAATCATCATCAACCACTTCGAGTTGGTCTTCGAGGTCGACTAGCCTCCTGCGGTAGTCCTCGACTTCCTCCTCGACATCGGACGAGAGCTCCCCATAGTCCTGCTGCTCGCCTACGAACAGGCTTCCCGTGATGCCTTGATTGAGATGAGGCACGAACGCCTCCACCTCAATTAGACGAGATGCCGTGACGGTAATCGTGATCTCAATCTCAGCGCCCTCAGGCACCGTCCTGGAGATGTGATCGTTCGCGAGAATCACGCACCCGACCCATTCGTTGGCGTCCGGGACCTCAAGGTACTCGCCTTCCCACAGCTTTATGGCCAAATCCGAGCTGGGGTCCCCTGGAACCAAGGGATGAGCCGCCCGATACCGGACCGTCGTCTCAGCAGGCAGCTGAACGCCTTTCGAGAAGACGGGGTCCAGCTCGGCTTGCCCGCCTGCCCCGAGCACCTCCACGGAAAGCGTGTGAGGCAGAGGCGGGGCAGTCGGAATCAAGCCGTGCCTGACGACAAAATCGGGGATGTCCGTCTCCAGCAACTGGCCTCTTGAATTGCGGGCGTAGACCCAGAACGTCGTAGTGTCGGCCTCTCTGAGCGGGGCGGATACGACGAATAGCCCTTCATCGCCAGGCTTCATCCACCCGCTGGTCCAGAACCCGCCGTCAGCTTCGATCTTGACCTCGATGTCAGCTTGCTGGTCAACGAGCCGCCCATGAACCTCGCACTCCGCTGCAACGCAGACCGGGTCGAATGCCAGCTTCAGCTTCACCGCATCGGCTGCCGGAGCAGAGTCCCATCTCTGCGATGTCTCTAGGGTAGAGGCATAAACCGCCGCCCCACACGCAACGACAGTCATCGGATCCACCGACAGGTCAATCGGAGCCTCAATACTGTTCTGCAGTGCCGCCCTCAAGAACGGTGACTGCGTGGGACCGCCCACAAGCAGAACACGGTCCAGATCGGCGCCTGTCAACCGGGCGCCCTCCAGGGCTTTCGCTGCCTGAGAGCAACATCGATCCACGATTGGCTCCATCAGGCCCTCAAGCTCGACCCGGGTGAACGGAACGTCCATCTCAATCGGGTTGCCGGCATCGTCCTCACCTAGGTCGAAAAGCGAAATCACGACCTGGGTGTCCGAGGAGAGGTCAATCTTGGCTTCCTCGGAGAGGATATGAAGCCTGGGCAGAAGGGTCGCACGTGCCGAGGCCGGGCCTGTGTCACCGAGGTCGTACTCTTCCTCAACTGCAGGAAGTACGATGCGCTCAACAATCAGGCGATCGACATCCTTTCCGCCAAGCAGATGGTCACCGAGGTGGTTGAGAACGGTAAGTCGCCCCTCGCGAGTCGAGATCACCGCGATGTCGAGGGTCCCGCCGCCGAGATCGAACACTAGCCAGCGTTGGTCCGAGGCCTCGGGCTTGATGCCATAGCCCATGGCGGCGGCGATTGGCTCCTGCAGCAACGGCGCCTCGAAAAACCCCGCAATCGTCGCCGCCCTCGCAGTTGCCTCGCACTGCAAGGCCTTGAAGGCAGCGGGGACGGTAATGACCGCCGTCGACGCCTCGACCCCTGTCTGCCTGCGCACGTCCTCTCGCAGTGCTTTCAGTATCTCCGCCGAGAGCTCCTCAGCGGTGTAAGTGATACCTGATGCGGGGAAAGTCTTGGCGTACTTCTGTCCCATTCTTCGCTTGAATTCAATCTCGACGTTCCCTCTGTCTGTCAGCAATGCCGCGCGGGCTCGCCGTCCTGCAATGACGCGTCCCGTCTTCAAGATGTGCACTGCTGAGGGCGTGACATTCATGAGATCGTTGTTCTGGAAGACCCGAACCGATCCGCTCTCCCACCGTGCGATGCACGAGTTCGTGGTGCCGAGGTCAATCCCGTACTCAACGGTGCCGCTCATTGTTGCTCTCCCATCCGTCCGGGGGGTTGTTCAGTCGACTGTCTGACAGCGATCTGCCCTGGGTTCACCACTCGTCCGTGCAGGGTCACGGTTGGCGTGATGGTCTCATCAATCATCGCTGAACCCTGCGGCAAATGGTCGTCTCGACGAACCTCAATCACGTCGGGGGCCAGGCCCGGGTCATACCTGCGTCCCGCAAGGTCAACCGCTTCGACCCCCATCCTGGAGAGAACGGATGTTATGCGACGAGCTGATCGCCGCACACTAGGGCCGCCGGCACTGTCGGCAAGTTGGTCAGCCAGACGCGCCAGTCTCCATGATTCCAGCGTTAGAGCACAGGCGGCGTCAATCTGCATGCATATGTCTTCAGACTGAGCGCCATCGGATCGTTCGCTGGCGTGCGACTCGTCTTCTCGGAGCCTGGGGTCGGACCTTCCGTGAAGTGCACCGAGTGCCAATGCAGACACGATGAGACCCAGACCGAAGCCCAACCCGCCGAACAAGAGCGACTCAGGTTGACAGATCCCAAGGCTCGGCCTCTTCAGAGAGTTCCACAACCCCACCTCATTCACCCGACCCAAAGAGACGACGACGACCGGCCTCTACTCGATACTCGATCGGTAAACCGCTCGCATACTCAAGCGCGGCGTCAAACACCTCTTCCACAGCGTCGTCATCCCAAGTCCATGTGAGCGCAGTGGCCAACGTGTAAAGGCATCGAGCAGCGGTTTCTCTTGCCTGACGCGTCGATGGGTGGTTGTGCGGCGTGGAGTCCTTCAACTTGCCGAGAGATGGGCGAACTTCGCTCTCGAAACGACCGCGAGCTTGATTGCAGACCCTCCAGTTCTCATCCTCGTCGCCATCAGGCGAGCGCGTGACGCCGTCCAGGGCCTGGCGGATGGACTCACAGGAAGCTTCTACTCGCTCGCTCGCAGGCGCAAGGATTTCGGCCTGCGCCGAGGCTACCCAGCGCCCGGTCTCCTCAAGATCATCCAGGACGCCGAGAATCCGCTTCACGGTTAGGACATCGTCCCGAGCGAATGCATCTCGCCCGACTGATATGAGCGGTTCTGCCGCTAGTCGGACTGCTCGGCGACGCAAGGTCGCAAGGTCGCCTTGATTCGCGGCGGGCTCGAAGCCTCCTGTGCGATCCAGCTCAGCCGAGAGCGTCCAGTACTCCCCATCCTGCACAATCTCGCACCATGACCTCAGGGCCTCAGTCCAACGCAGCAGTCCTGCATCGTCTAGCTCTGTATTCACTGCCCCGACGAGGCGCCGAAGGGCGTCGTCGTGGCGTCGAATCGCAGGGTTGTCCCGATACCGTCCGTCGCTGACCGCGCTGAACTGCGATGGGTCCAGATGCCCGTCGACCGAGTGGAGCCAGAACAGTCTGTCTTGGATGCGCAGCGAGATATCTCCCAGTCGACCAACCGCAGAACGAATGTCGGACTCATCGCTCGGTATGGTTCCTCCGAGCAGGCGGTCGATGACATCCGGAGACTGCAGTCCGAGTCTTGCAAGTCGTCTCAGCCGAGCCTCAGCCGCGTAGATGTCGGGCAGAGAGGCGCCTGCCGGCAGACGCAAGGTCCGGTACGCGTTGGCCCTTAGTCGCATGGGGTTGGCCCGGATGGCAAAGGAGTTGGAACCCACGGCGTCGATTCGATACGAATTGCCGCCGAAGTGGACGACATCCCCGGCGCGATGGCCGAGGATTGCACGGCCCAAAGGGGTCTTGGAGGAGATGCGCGACAGCTTGTGGTCCGCCTGTCCATCCTCCACCAAGTAGTAGCGCTTCGTGTCGCCCAGCGTTAGATGGGTGAGTACAGCGTCTCCACCCAGCTGGACCGTGTCCTCGTCCAAGGTCCCTGTCCTCTGACCAGACTATCGAAGGCAGCACTGTTGTCAGGCGATCACCATTGTTGAACCCCCACCCACCGCGCCCAAACACCCAGCGACCACGAGGAAACAGAGCCCCCCGTTCACTCAGTCAGTCTATCGGAAAGAACGACACAAGCAATAAGCCAACCTCGAAGTAGCCGGTCGCAATATCGAACCGATCGGCTAGTTCGGTCCGCTCCTGCAGATAGCGCAGTCCAGTCCAGCCGGACCCGCTGTTGTCGAAGATGAAGAGATCGCCGCCTCCTCGGGCACCCCCCCCTGCATACAAGCCGCCCCACATACCCTTACCGGAGGTTGTCCCCTATCTTACTGAAGGGGTCTGACAGCATCTTCATTATTGCCGGAGGGCCACTGCCTCTAGATTCCGCTCATGTACGGCGAGCAACGGTTGCATTGATAGCCGTCCGAATACAAGGGATATCCTCTCCCTACGTCAGCAACCTCATTGCAGAGCCCGAAGCCGAAGCCTGGGGGCGGCATCAGGATAGTGGGCGGCAAAGCGAAGCCACCACGCCAGAGCTGAGTTCGTAGGGCATCAGAAAGATGCACACGGAGGATTCAGAGCGCCTGCGAGAATCTCCGAAAGTCCCTCATCGGCTGCTCGGAATGCGACCAGTATCCAAATTTCTTTCGGAGATATCTTCGGAGAAGTCAAGAAGGCCAGATACCCTTATGAGTATCTGACCTGCTCATTTCTTGGTAGCGGGGACAGGATTTGAACCTGTGACCTTCGGGTTATGAGCCCGACGAGCTACCAGACTGCTCCACCCCGCAGTATTAGATTCGCCTTGCGGCGAACGCATACGATAGCACATCCCGATGACGGCGTGCAACGGCCCCGACCGGCGATTCTCCCATCCCACACAGCCGCGCGGCGACCGCCAACCCCTGCTCAGGCTCGCTCAGGTTTGGGAAATCCTGTGATTTCAATCACAAGGTGGGTATTACTGCCAGTGAGGGCGGTCCCTGCGCCGCCGGGCCCGCTCTTGCGAGTGCCCGCGTGAACATCCGAACGCACGGGTGGTCGGGGGCGTGGGCGCACGCACGGAGGTGGGCCTTATGCCGAACATCCAGCAGCGCCCCGCGAGCATGCACCTCGCCTCGCTCGTCCTCGTGGGCATCACTGGCGTGTTTGCGACTGTGCTCGTGCTCACCACTGGCGACCTCCTCACCCTCTGGCCGCTGTATGTGGTCCCCATCGTCATCGCAGCGCTCGCCTACCACGTCGCTGGTGCCGTGCTTGTCTCGGCCTTGTGCGTCGCGGTTGTAGCGATGCTCCTGTACGGCACAGGGGCCGACACCGGCATGCTGCCAGAGCTGGTGGTTGGCATGGTGGCCTTCACCATCTCGGGCGTTGTCATCGGCGTGCAGGCACAGCGCGCAAGCCAACACAACTTCCTGCTCGAAGAGGCCTCCATCACCGATCCCGTCTCGGGGCTGTACAAACGCGAGTTCTTCGAGCGCCGGCTGTTCGAGGAGACCCGCCGCTGCGAACGGTACGACCTCACCTGCGCCATAGTCCTCGTACAGCTCCAGTGCTTCGATGAGTTCAAGGAGAAGTTCGGACACTACAAGGCCGAGCTCCTCATCGAGCACCTCGGCGAGGTGCTGCGCATGAGCGTGCGCGACCACGACGTGGTCGGTCGGTACGGACCAATCACGTTCGCGCTTCTGCTGCCCTTCGGAACTGCCGAGAGCGCGGCGGCCGTGGCCGAACGCCTGAGGCTGCTCGTCGCAGACACGGAGTTCGAAGGCGACGTGCTCGAACCCGTGACCCACTGTACCGTCACGACCGCGCTTGCGACCTACCCCCAAGACGGCTGCGAGCGTGACGTGCTCCTGAGCGCGGCGGAGGCGCGGCTCGAGGGGGCGGGGCTGTGAAGACCGCCCAAGCCACCACCGCCCTCTTCGTGTTCTGGCTCGTCTTGACCGGATCGTTCGCCCCCGTCGAGCTCATCTCAGGAGCGCTCCTCTCAGTGGCGCTCGGCGCTTGGGGTGCGCGCGTTCTCTGGCCCGAAGACTCGCCTGCCATCACGCCGCGCCAGGCTTTGCGCTTCGTGCTCTTCATCCCTCACCTGCTTGCAAGCGTGCTCATGGCTGCGCTTCAGGTCGCCGAGGTCGTGCTTGACCCTCGGATGCCCATCGAACCTCACCTCATGAACCACCGCACGTCGTTCACACGGCCTGCCTCGCGGGTCTTGTATGCGAACTCCATCACGCTCACACCCGGCACCATCACGGTCGATGTCGACGACGACACCTTCTGTATCCATTGCCTGGCCGAGCGGTTCGCCGATGAGATCGCGACCGGCGAGCTGGAGGACAGGGTAGCGCACGTCTTTGAGGGGTGAATGGGATGGAGTCGTTCTTCTGGGGGGTTGGCATCTTCCTCCTCGTGAACGCGTTCGCGTGTCTGTGGCGCGCCACAGCAGGGCCCACGGTGGTGGACCGCATACTCGCCGTGAACATCATCGGCACCAAGACGCTCGTTCTCCTCGTGTTGCTCGCGCTCGTCTTCGGACGCGGGATGCTGCTGGATGCCGCGCTCGTCTATGGGCTGCTGAACTTCGTCGTCACCGTGAGCGCGGGGCGCTTCATCGAGACCGGGCGGCTGAAGGCGGACTGGTCATGATCTCGGCTGCAGACATCCGCTCCGCCATCGCGGTTGTGCTCGCGGGGGTGGGTGGGCTCTTCTTCCTCGTGGGGACGATCGGACTTCTGCGACTGCCAGACTTCTACGCGCGCACGCACGCCGCCACCAAGTGTGACACCGTGGGCGCGGGTTCGCTCCTCCTCGGCCTGGCGATCTTCAATGGCGCAGACATCGCAACCCTGAAGATCATCGTGCTCGCTGCGCTCGTGCTGCTCTCAAGCCCCACCGCCGGACACGCACTCGCGCGTGCCGCACACCGCACGCACCTCAAACCCTGGACCGTGGAGAAGGAAGGCCAGCCGTGAGCACCGTCTTCGATATCCTGCTGCTGCTCTTCCTCATCTCCACTGCGCTCGTCGTTGTGCGCACCAAAGACCTGCTGGCAGCGGTCGTGATCTTCTCCTCCTATAGCCTCGGCCTGTGCCTGCTATGGCAACACCGAGGGGCGCCTGACGTGGCCATGACCGAGGCCGCGGTTGGCGCGGGGATCACCACCGTGCTCTTCTTGCTTGCCATCAGCAAGACGACGAGGCGAGAGCGATGAGGAAAGCCCTCGTCGCAGCCTTCCTCATCGTGGCGGCCATCCCGCTGCTCATCGGCGTGGCTTCGATGCCGCCTCACGGCGACCCCACCGCGCCCGCACACACGCGCATAGCCGTACGCTACCTCGCGCACGGTGAACAGGAAGCCGGTGCGCCCAACATCGTCACCGACGTGTTCCTCAACTACCGTGGTCTCGACACCTCTGGCGAGGTGACAGTCTGCGTCACCGCGCTTGCCGCCTCGCTTGCCGGCCTGCTCACCGGCGCGCCGCG